>CAMWLA010000023.1 GCA_947174975.1 uncultured Clostridia bacterium
CTCCTTAGCAACACCTTTCAGCAGTTCGCGTATGGGTAAATGCTGGGGGCAAGCTTTTTCGCATTTGCCGCACTTTATGCAGTCGGAAGCCTTTCCGTTGGTCTTTGTATGTACCTCGCTGTAATAATAATTTGCGTTCCAGTCGTGGTAAATGTTTTTCGTATTCATACACGCAAACAAGTCGGGAATTGAAATGCGCTTCGGACAGCCGTCCGTGCAGTAACGGCAAGCGGTACAAGCAATTAAATTCATACCCTTGAACACGCCGCACACTTCTTTGACGGCTTGCATTTCCTTATCATTTAGCGGCTTGTACTCTTTCATATACGAAATATTATCGTTCATTTGCGACATATCGCTCATTCCCGACAACACCATGAACACACCCTTGCAGCCGGCTGCAAAGCGGATTGCATAGCTTGCGGGACTTGCCTTTCCCAGCTCTTCAAAATACTTTTTAGCGTCCTCGGGAAGGTTGACGAGATTGCCGCCCTTCACGGGTTCCATAACGATTACGGGCTTATCGTGCTTGTTGCACACTTCCAAACACTTTTTAGACTGAACCGCGGGGTCGTCGTAATCGACGTAGTTGAGCTGAATTTGTACGACCTCTATCTGAGGATACTCCGTTAAAATTTCGTCAAGAACGTCAGCCGTATCGTGGAAGGAAATACCTACGTGTTTTATCTTTCCTTCCTTTTTAAATTCGAAAGCTTGCTCGTACGCGCGGCAACGCTTAAAATGAGCAAAGTTTTCCCTTGATTGCGCGTGCATTAAATAAAAATCGAAATAGTCTACGCCGCATATTTTAAGTTGGCTTTCGAAAAAGGGGCGCACGTCCGCTTCCGTTTTGAAATAAAAATTCGTCAGTTTGTTAGTAAGAATATATTTATCTCTCGGATAGCGTTTCACAAGGCAGTCATGAAGAGCGGTTTCGCTTTTGCCGCTGAGATAGCCGTGCGCCGTATCGAAATAGTTAAAGCCGTTTTCTATAAACGTATCTATCATTTTGTTGAATTCGGCGTAGTCGACGTTGCCGCCTTTCATAGGCAAGCGCATACAGCCGAAGCCGAAATTCTTTTTAACTTCGTTAAACATTTTATTTCTCCAAAAGGTTGTATTCTTCGTCGGTAACTTGCTCGCACCATTCCGTTTTGCCGTTCTCTGCGGGAACTTCTATTGCAAGGTGCTGAAACCAGCTGCTCTTTGCCGCGCCGTGCCAGTGCTTGACGTTTGCGGGGATATTGACCACGTCGCCCGCTTTCAGCGCGCGTGCGGGTTTGCCCCATTCTTGGTACCAACCCTCGCCCGCCGTAACAAGCAGTATCTGACCTCCGCTCTTATCCGCGTGGTGTATATGCCAGTTGTTTCTGCAGCCAGGTTCAAACGTTACGTTGCCGATTGCAACTTGCTCGGTTGACAGCATATTGAGATAGCTTTGACCGATAAAATATTTTGCGAAAGCGTCGTTTTTACCGCCTATGGGAAACGCGCTCATTTTGTCCATGTTATTATTCATACATCACTCCTTTTTACAATTATACCACGATATCCGTGCTTGACGCAAACTCTCTCGGCTATTTCGCAGCCTCTTCCACGCAACGGAGTGCGTTTAACGAGCGGGGATAGCCGATATACGGAAGGCACTGCGATACGACTTTTATTAAAAACTGTTTATCGTTGCCGATACGCATATTTGCCTTTGCGTGGGAAATAAGCTGCGGTTCGCACCCGCCTTGTGCGGCAAGGAAACAGAATGTAATCATTTCCCGCTGTTTTAAATCGAGCCCTTTCCGCGTGTAGTAATCACCAAAGCAGTTGTCTACAAGCCACTTGTTGATATGGCGCGTTTGGGGATTTCCCGCATTTGCAAAGCCGCGCATACCCTCGCCGAAAATATCTATCTGCGCTTGTTCGCCCTTTTCAAGGCGGGTTTGAGCCGTGGTTGTCGATTGACCTTCAAGCGGAAGAGAAACGCCCTTTTCTACAAGAATTTCGTTTGTTGCTTTAAGAAATGGAAATACTCTGCCTATGCCGAGATATGCAACCGACTGGTAAACGATTTCTTTTATCTCAACGGGCGTAACGCCAAAATTGAGTGCGGCGCCCAGCATGACCTTGTATTCTTCAACGCCTTGACACCCGATAAGAGTTGCAAGTATTGCCATAAACCTCGTTTTACCGTCCAAATCGTCTTGATTTACGACTTCGTCAAACGCAAAGTTGTCAAACAACTCTATAAATTCGGGGTCGGTTTCGGCAAATATTGATTTGTATTCGGGAAACATCTTTTCGTGATAGCTTTTTACCTTTTCTGAAATTTTCATTTTTACACGTTCCTTTTTGCACGTTTAGCGAGATTTCTTATTATACGACTATATTTTAACACAAAATAAAGCGGAAAGCAAAGCTTTCCGCTATACGATTAATCTATCATTTCTCTATAATATGCCCGCATGTGCGCAGCGCTTCAACTATTTCGTCTGCACACGTTTTACACAGTTCAGCGGAATGAGCTTCCACCATTAATCTTAAAAGCGGCTCGGTGCCCGAAGCCCTTAAAAGCACTCTTCCGCCCGTACCCAGCTTTTTTTCGACCGATTTAACTACGCTTTGCACGGCGGTATCGTTTAACGCGCTGTATTTATCCGTTACGCTTAAATTCAAAAGTGTTTGCGGGTAGATTTTCAGCGGCTTGCATAGCTTTGAAAGCGTGGTCTTTTTTGCGATGACCGCCTCCATTACTTTTAAGCTTGTAAGTATTCCGTCGCCCGTGGTCGAATATTTTGAAAAGATAATATGCCCCGACTGTTCACCGCCTAACCTACAATTATTTTTAATCATATACTCGTGAACGTATTTGTCGCCGACGGGAGTTTTCGCGTATCCTATACCCTCTTTTTCAAACGCCTTGTAAAGCCCTAAATTAGACATTACGGTAGTTACCACCGTATTTGTCAGAAGCTCGCCTTGCTCCTTCATATACATAGCGGAAAGATACAGAATGTGGTCGCCCGTGACGACTTCACCGTTTTCGTCAACGCAAAGACATCTGTCCGCGTCGCCGTCGTACGCAAAGCCGATATCAAGCTTGTTTTCCTTGACTAACCTCTGCAAGCCCTCGATATGGGTCGAGCCCGCGTTTTCGTTTATGTTCAAGCCGTCGGGATTGGCGTTAATAACGTAGGTTGTTGCGCCCAGCGCATCGAACACGGCTTTTGCAATGTCCCACCCGCTTCCGTTGGCGCAGTCAAGCCCGACCTTAATTCCGCTGAAAGAATATATTCCGAGCGAAATGAGATGACCTATATAGCGGTTTCTGCCCGAGGCGAAGTCAACCGTTTTGCCTATTTTGTCCCGCTCGGCAAAGGGAATTATCGGCATTTTTTTGCCGAACGCGACGAGCTTACCGTCTATGTAGTCCTCGATTAAATTGCACACGCCGTCTTCCATTTTTTCGCCTTGCGAATTAATGAGCTTAATGCCGTTATCGTAATAGGGATTGTGGCTTGCCGAAATCATAATTCCGCAGTCGAAACGGTCAACGCGCGTTATGTACGCAACCGACGGCGTTGTGGTTACGTGCAGCATATATGCGTCCGCACCCGACGCGGTTAGCCCCGCGACAAGGCTGTATTCGAACATATAGCTTGAACGCCTTGTGTCCTTGCCTATTATAACCTTGGGCGGCTGCCTATCGCCCGCACGGCGTTTGAGTTCACCGAAGTACCAGCCCAAAAATCTTCCGACCTTGTAAGCGTGGTCTGCAGTTAAAGTTTTATTCGCTTCGCCGCGGAATCCGTCGGTTCCAAAATATCTGCCCATACTTTTCACCTCTTTTGAGTTACTTCGCCGTTTTTTAAAATGCTGTCAGACGGGATTACTCCGCGCACGCAAGACAAAGGATACACGGTTGTGTTCTTGCCTATCACAGTGCCGGGGTTCAAAACGCTGTTGCAGCCGACTTCAACTCCGTCGCCGATAATTGCGCCAAGCTTTTTCAAGCCCGTCTGAACACCGTTTACGGTAACGCACGTTTTATCGCATTTGACGTTAGAAGTTATCGCCCCCGCACCCAAATGCGCACGGTAGCCCAGAATGCTGTCGCCTATATAGTTGAAATGGGGAACTTGAACGCTGTCGAACAAAATTGAATTTTTAAGCTCGGTAGAGTTGCCGACTACGCAGTTTTTACCGACGAGCGCGCTGCCGCGGATAAACGCACCGTGACGTATTTCGGCGTTTTCGCCGATAATGCACGGCGCGCCCAGATATGCCGTAGGCGAAATATTTACGGTTTTATGCACCCACACTTCGGGTGAAATTTCGTCGTATTCCGACTTGTCAAGGCTTAAACCTATACGCCTTATGTACGCTTTTAAACCCGAAAGCGCTTCCCACGAGTTTTCGAACTTTTTGAGATAGCTTGCAGCCAAGGTGTGTTCGAGACTGAAAAGCTGTTCAATCTTAAAAAAATTTTCCACATATAATCCTATGCGGAAAAGCTAAAAAGTGATACGGGGCGGTTCCAAAGAACCGCCCAGTGTCTATGTAGTTAAATATTACTTAAAATGAGTTCGATTTTTTCAAGCACCTTGTCAAGCCCTTGCCGCGTTTGCGACGAAGTGACGATAATATCGTCCGCTCCGCATTTATAGGCGGTTGCAATGCTTTGAACTTGTCTGCCTATTGCCGCCTTTGAAAGCTTATCCGCCTTGGTGGCAATGATAGTGAACGGAATTATATTGTGATAAAGATATTCCGTCATTTGTAAATCGTCCGCGGTGGGTCCGTGACGAACGTCGCATAATGCAAAGACGTGCTGTGCGCGCTTTTCCGCGAAAAACTCTTCCATTAAACGCGCCCACTTAAGTTTTTCTTGTTTGGAAACGCTTGCATAGCCGTACCCGGGGAGATCGGCAATGATGAAATTTCCGCAGTCGAAGTAATTTACGAGGCGCGTTCTGCCGGGGTCTTTTGATACCTTGGCAAGCTTTTTGCGGTTGGTAACCATATTGATAAAGCTTGATTTACCGACGTTCGATTTGCCGCAAATTGCAATTACGGGTTTTTCGGTTTCGATAAACTGTTCTTTGCTTGCCGCACTGGTTATGAACTGCGCGTTTTGTATTTTTGCAAGTGATTTTTCCATTTTTCTTTCCTTTACTTCAATGCTTAAACACGACGCGCCCGCCGCAGTAAATCCCGCCGACAATACAAACATCAACACGGAGACAGTATAATTCGACGAAGGGAAAAAGCAATTTTTGGGGTTTTGCGGGTCGTAGGCAACGGTCATTTTACTGCCGACTTTTTTGGGATGAGTCGACGATGAATTGTTTTGCTTGCGATACGTTTTACCGTCTACCGTGTACTCGACGACTTCCGCATACAGATATTTGTAGCCGCCGTGTTCGCTGTCGTGCGTGCGCACCGTCGCGATTTCGACGACGGTTGCTTCTATGCGGATATATTTATCGTCTTTTGTAAGCGTATCGGTAAGGTACCAGATTGCAAACACAAGCATGCCGATACCGATAACCAAGCCGATAACGCCGACCCAGCCTTCCCTACGGCGAAAGAGTTTTTTCATTTAGATTCCCTTAATTGCGTTTTTAAAGACTGTGGCGACGTCGGTTACGGGAATAAAGTTGATGCTTTGCCTTATCGATTCTGGAATGTCTTCCAAATCTTTTTTATTCTCCGCGGGGATAATCACGTCGTGAATGCCTATTCTGTAAGCGGCAAGCGCCTTTTCTTTAAGTCCGCCGATAGGAAGAACTTTTCCGCGCAAAGTGATTTCGCCGGTCATTGCGATACTCTTTTTAACCGGCTTTTGCGTGAATGCGGAAAGTATAGCCGTAGCCATAGTAATGCCCGCGCTGGGTCCGTCCTTGGGCGTTGCGCCCTCGGGAACGTGAATGTGAATATCGGTAGTTTCAAACAGCGAGCTGTCGATTCCGTAGTCCGCGCTGTTGGAACGGATATAGCTTATCGCGGTGCGCGCGCTCTCTTTCATGACGTCGCCGAGCTTGCCGGTCAAGAGTATATCGCCCTTGCCGTGCATTGCCGAAACCTCTATGGTAAGCGTAGTTCCGCCTACCGAAGTCCACGCAAGCCCCGTTGCCGCGCCGACCTCGTCAGCTTTTAACGCCTTGCCGTCCCTATCGTATCTCTTCGCTCCGAGAATTTCTGAAACGTTGTTTTCGTCGACGGAAACGCTTTTTTCCTTTCCGTCGGAAAGGCGAACGGCGGCTTTTCTGCACACTGCGTCAATTCTCTTTTCAAGTCCGCGCACGCCCGCTTCCATAGTATAACCGTCGATAATCGCGTCGATAGCACCGTCGGAAATGGTGAATTCGCCCTCTTTAAGTCCGTTTGCTTCGCTCTTTTTGGGAACGAGATATCTCTTTGCGATTTCGCGTTTTTCTTCGGGGGTGTAGCCCGTAAGCTCGATAATCTCCATTCTGTCCAAAAGGGGCGCGGGGATAGTATCGAGGCTGTTAGCCGTGGTTATGAACAATACCTTGCTTAAATCGTAAGGCACTTCGATATATCTGTCGACGAAGGTCGAGTTCTGCGCGGGGTCTAAAACCTCCAAAAGCGCGCCCGCGGGGTCGCCGCGAAGGTCTGACGAAATTTTATCAACCTCGTCCAAAAGGAATACGGGATTAACAGAACCCGCCTTTTTCATTCCGCTTATAATTCTGCCGGGCATTGCGCCGACGTAGGTTTTTCTGTGCCCGCGCACTTCCGCTTCGTCCTTGACTCCGCCAAGGCTCATTCTTACGAACTTCCTGCCCAAGCTTCTTGCAATCGAGCTTGCAATAGAGGTTTTACCGACCCCGGGAGGGCCTACGAAACAGAGTATGGGCGCATTCAGCCCGTTAGTACGCTTTAAAACGGCGAGATATTCCGTTATTCTTTCCTTAATTTTCTCCAAACCGTAATGGTCGTCGTTTAATACCTTTACCGCGTCCGACAGCTTTTCGGTATCGGTCGTCGCTTCGTGCCAAGGGATATCGAGCATCCAGTCGATATATACGCGCAAAACGTTATAGTCGGGTGACGAGGACTGCATATTCGACATACGCGAAAGCTCCTTCAAAGCCTTTTGTTCGGCTTCCTCGCTCATTCCCTTTGCCTTTATCTTCTCTTCGAGTTCGTCACGCTCCTCCACGTCGTCGCCGAGTTCGGTGTGAATTGCTTTAAGCTGTTCGCGAAGGTAGTATTCTTTTTGATTTTTTTCGATATTCTGCCTTACGACAGAGTTTATTTTACGTTCTAAGCGGAGAATCTCAAGCTCGTCGTTTAAAATTTTGTCAAGCTTTTTTAATCTTTGAATCGTTCCGTGGTATTCCAAAAGCTCTTGCTTGAGCTCTAAACGTATTTGCAGATAATGACCCGCAAGATTTACGAACTCGTCGGGATCAGTGCATTTATCGAGATTTGCCGCACCCTCTTTTGAAATGCGGCTGTCCGTCTCCGTGATTTCCTTTAAAATTTCCTTGGAAGTACGAAAATAAGCTTCTTCCAAAGAAGGATCGCTGTGTACGGGCTTAATTTCCTCGACGGTGGCGATAAACGTTCCGTCCTCTTTCCTGACTTGGTTTGCAACCGCACGGAAAAGTCCTTCAACCGTAAGGCGAAGGGTGCTTCCGGGAAGGCGAGCAATCTGCTTTAATTTGACTACCGTACCGGTGACGTAAACGTCCTCGTCCGTTATTTCGTCCTTTTCCGACTGCTTCTGTGCGCATACGAACAAGCGTGAATCTCCGTCCGCCGCACGCTTAACCGCGGCAAGTGAAATCATTCTGCCTACGTCGAAATTTACGGTGGTATCGGGGAAAACGACTCTGCCCCTAAGTGCAAGCAAGGGATAATCTTGAAATTTACCCATATAAACTCCTTGTCTTTATCTAAAAAATCAGCGCCAAAGTTATTTGGCGCTTTCAGTGTATTTTTGTTAAGCCGATTTGTAAATTAATTTCGGTTCGGCGTTGTCGGTCACGCATTCGCGCGTGACGACGACTTCTTTTATATTGTCTTCCGACGGAAGCTTATACATAACCGAAGTCATAAAGCTTTCTATTATAGTCCGCAATCCCCTTGCGCCCGTCTTTAAGCGGATTGCAGTGTTTGCAATTTCCCGTACCGCGCTGTCCTCTACCGTAAGTTTAACCCCGTCCATAGCCACTAATTTTTGATACTGCTTAATAATGGCGTTTTTGGGCTTAGTTAAAATGTTGACCAAAGCGTCCTCGTTCAAGGGATGAAGGCTTACGACTATGGGAACTCTGCCTACGAATTCGGGAATAAGCCCGAAGCTCGTTAAATCTTGAGGTTTAACGTCCGCAAGCATTTCGTAAACGTTCTCTTCGTCATTTTTGACTTCACCGCCGAAGCCGAGGGTCGTGTTGTCCCTACGCTTCTGTACGATTTTGTCAAGCCCAACGAACGCTCCGCCGCAGATAAACAAAATGTTTGTGGTATCAAGTCTTAAACATTCTTGCTGGGGGTGCTTTCTTCCGCCTTGAGGGGGAACGTTTGCAACCGTGCTTTCGATAATTTTCAAAAGCGCTTGCTGTACGCCCTCACCGGAAACGTCGCGCGTTATCGAAACGTTTTCGCTTTTTCTTGCGATTTTGTCGATTTCGTCGATATAGATAATGCCGTGTTCGGCTTTGGAAATATCGTAGTCGGCATTCTGAATAAGCTTTAAAAGAATATTTTCAACGTCTTCGCCGACGTAGCCCGCTTCGGTTAAAGTGGTTGCGTCGGATGAAGCAAACGGAACGTTCAGAATTTTGGCAAGCGTACGCGCCAGCAAGGTCTTGCCGCAGCCCGTGGGACCCAAAAGCAGAATATTGCTCTTTTCGATTTCCACGTCGCCGTCATCGTCCTGAACTTCGGTTAAATTGTTTATGCGCTTATAATGGTTGTACACCGCAACAGACAGAACTTTTTTTGCTTCGTCCTGTCCTACGATATACTTATCAAGCTCGTCTTTGATTTCAGACGGTTTTTTAAGCGGAACCTTCTCTTCGGGGATACGGTCTGCCATTTCGTCTATCATATCGTTGCAGATGAGTACGCACTCGTCGCAGATGCACGCTCCGTCCTGACCGCTGATAAGGCGGCCTACTTTATCTTCCGATTTTCCGCAAAATGAACAAAATTTCTTTTCTTTCATCAAAGTCCTTATTATCTATTTATATCTTAACTAATACTTTAAACGGCAGAGATGCAAGCAGAACAAGGCGCACGAGGAAAACCCGAAGGCGTTTACAATGAAGTAAATAACTGAGGGTTGCCGCAGTGCAACGCAGCTATGCGCCGCATATATGTCGTTTAGTTATCTCTTAACGAATACTTTGTCGATAAGTCCGTATTCCATAGCTTCTTCCGCAGAGAGGTAATTATCCCTATCGGTGTCGCGCTCTATCTGCGCAAGCGGCTTGCCGGAATTCTTTGCAAGTATCTCGTTTAATTTACGCTTTGTTCTTAGTATGTGCTCTGCCGCGATTTTTATATCACTGGCTTGACCTTGCGCTCCGCCCAAGGGCTGATGAATCATAATTTCGCTGTTGGGAAGCGCAAATCTTTTGCCCTTTTGTCCGCTTGACAACAGAAAAGCGCCCATCGAAGCAGCCATACCGATACAGATAGTCGATACGTCGCACTTGATGTAATTCATAGTATCGTAAATTGCAAGTCCCGCCGATACCGAGCCGCCAGGGCTGTTGATATACAGCGAAATATCCTTCTGCGGATCCTTTGCTTCAAGGTAAATGAGCTGGGCTACGACGGTATTTGCAACCGCGTCGTCAATTTCACCGCTCAAAAATATAATTCTATCCTCCAAAAGGCGGCTGTAAATGTCGTACGAACGCTCGCCTCTGGAAGTCTGCTCTACAATGTAAGGGACTAATGCGCCTCTTTCCATAAATTACTCCTTGATTATTCTGCTTAATTTTCTTTTTTAGCCGTGGTTTTTTTAGCCGTGGTTGACTTAGCCGCAGTAGTTTTAGCCGCAGCGGGTTTCTTTGCAGCGGGCTTTTCAGCCGTAGCGGGTTTTGCTGCGGTCTTCTTTGCGGCGGGCTTGCCGCCCTCGGTATAAAGCTCGTTATTTGCAGTCAAGAAATCGAACATCTTGGTTATTACTATATCGTTGGCAATATAATCGATCTGGCGGGGATTCATTGACTTTTTGTATTCCTCAGCCGTTTTGTCAACTGATTTAGCTTGTTCCGCGATTTTTGCGTCAACCTCTTTCTGATCAGCCTTGAAGCCTTCCGTTCTGATAATCTTGTCGATTACAAGCTGGTTTAATACTCTCGGCTCTGCCTGGGATTTAAACTGAGCGCGGAACTGCTCCATAGTGAGCTGCATGTATTTGAGATAATCGTCAAGCTTCAAGCCTTGATACATAAGGCGGTAGCTGAAGTCCTGAACCATTTTATCGATTTCCGCTTCAATCATAGCGTCGGGAATAACGGTCTTCGCGTGCTTTGCAATTTCGTTGATAATGCTGTTTTCGGTTTCGTCTCTTCCGCGCATTTCAGCGTTTCTTTCAAGGCGTTCACGCGTCTTTGCCTTGTATTCGGCAACCGTTTCAACGCCTGCGTGTCCCTTTACGAACTCGTCGGTGAGTTCGGGATAAACCTTTTGGGTAATTTTATTTAAAGTGATATTGAACACCGCGTCCTTTCCACGAAGGTTATCCGCTTGATAATCGTCGGGGAATTTAACGGTAATATCCTTGTTTTCGCCCTTCTTCATACCGACGACAGCGTCTTCGAATCCGGGAATGAACGCACCGCTACCCAAAACGAGGTCGTAGTCCTCAGCCGTACCGCCGGGGAACTTTTCGCCGTTTACGCTGCCCACGAAGTCGATGTTTACCGTATCGCCGTTTTGGCAAGCCCTATCCGTTACTTCCTCGTTCTTAGCTTGGCTTTCGAGAATTTTATTCGCTTCCTTGTCTACGTCTGCATCGGATACATTATATTCAAATTTCTTTATTTTTAAACCTTTGTAACTATCGATAGTAACCTCGGGTTTAACGGGAACGATTGCGGAGAGAACTACGCCCTCGCCCGCGTTCATTGCCTCTACGTCAAGCTCGGGTTCGCCGACAGCCGTAAAGTTATCCTTTTCCTTATTGAGAATTTCGGGATAATATCTGTTATAGAGCGAATTGAACGCCTCTTCATAGAATACGCCCTTGCCGTAATAATTTTCAAGTACTACTTTGGGTACTTTGCCCTTTCTGAAACCGGGGACGGAATACTTGCCCCTAACTTTCATATAGGACGTATTGATTGCGTCCTGCCATTCTTGTTCGGTAAAGGTAATTAAAAGCTTTACCGTACTTTTTTCGCCGACAGACTGTGTATACTTCATAAAAATCTCCTAAATAGTTAAATAAAATTTATACGGATAATATTGTAGCATATTAATTTTTTTTTGCAAAGCGTTTTACATTTACTTTTGGCAAAAATTACTATATAATAAGTATATAGGGAGGTAACGCAGATGCCGCAAGACGCCTTTACAATTAAATACGTTGCAAAAGAGTTAAAGCAAAGACTTGTCGGCGGGAAAATTTCAAGAATAATTCAGCCCTCGCGCGACAGCCTTACCTTTATTATATACACCGGCAAAAGCAACGTTAAACTTGAAGCGTGCCTTTCGGCGCAGTCCGCGCGGCTTAGCATTACCGAGGACGAAACCGTCGTTCCCGTGGTTGCGCCCAACTTCTGTATGCTGCTGAGAAAGCATCTGCAAAACGCCGAAATACTCGATATCGTTCAGCCCGATTTCGAGAGGATAATTTACTTCGATTTTAAATGCACTTCCGAGTTTACCGTAACAAATATGCGCCTATACTTTGAAATTATGGGCAAGTACTCCAACGCGGTGCTGTGCGAAAACGGCGTTATCGTAGGGGCGCTGAAAACCACTTCGATAAGCGAGAGCACAAAGCGTATTTTGTTCGGCGGAGTTAAGTACGCCCCGCCCGAGCCGCAGGACAAGCTTTCATACGAAGATACAGAAAAAATCAATAATATTTTAAAAAATTTCAGCGGTGACAAAACCAAATTTATCTGCGAAAATATTAAGGGAATTTCCTACGCCACCGCCCTTGAAATTGTTAACACTTACGGCGAAAATCTTACCGCGGAAAACATTCGCGACTATATATGCTCCGACCCCGCTTCGCCTTGCGTAACCTATATAAACGGCGAACCCGCAGACTTTAAAGTAAGGTCAACGGCTAAGGACAAAAAGCCGTATCCGGACGTGCTTTCGGCACAGAGTGCGTACTATTCCTACACCTCCGCGAAAAAGAATTTCAACGAGAAAAAAGTTAAGCTTTTAAGCGCGCTTAATTCGGGAGTGAAGAAGCTTGACAAACGCCTTGCGCAGATGCGCGAAAAGCTTGACGAATGCCGTGATATGGAAGAAATCAAGCTGAAAGGCGAGCTGATTACGGCAAATATTTTCGCCATTGGACGCGGCGCGGAACGCTTTGAAGCGGTAAACTATTACGACGAGAATTGCGGGAAAATTACCGTTGAACTCGATAAAACGCTTTCACCCTCGCAAAACGCGCAGAAATACTATAAAAAATATGCAAAATTGAAGCGTACCAAGCAAAACGTAGACGCGCAGCTTGCAGCCGCGCAAGTGCAAAATGATTACTTAAACTGCATAAATGCGCATATTTGCACGGCAGAAACGCTTGCGGATTTGGAAGAAACCGAAGAAGAGCTTGCCTCGTTGCAGCTTTTAAAAAGTGTTGAAAACAAGAAGAAAAAACCCGCGGCGCCCCCTTACAGAACGTACTTTTCAGAGGGTTTTAAAATACTTGCGGGCAGAAACAACATTCAAAACGAGCGGCTTACAAAGTCGCTTGCCCCCGACGATTTGTGGCTGCATACGCAAAAATATCACTCCTCGCACGTGGCGGTAATTTCCGAGGGAAGAAAAATTCCCGACAGCGTCATTAAGGTTGCCGCGGAGATTTGCGCGTACTACTCGGACGGGCGGGAAGGAAGCAAAATTCCCGTAGATTACACCTTGAAAAAATACGTAAAAAAGCCCCCCGCTTCAAACACTGGATTCGTGATTTATACCGACTATAGCACGGCTCTTGCCGAGCCCGATAAACATATCGAACTTACGGAGAAAACTGATGGATAATAACGACAACAACGAAAATAAAAAGACTTATATTTATACAGCAAGCGGGTGTATA
>CAMWLA010000024.1 GCA_947174975.1 uncultured Clostridia bacterium
CTTTTAAAGGACGATAAAACTTACCCTTATATTAAGGTAAATCTTAAAGACGATTTTCCTAATTTCAGTATAACGCGAAAGCTTAAAAAAGACGGCTGCAAATATTTCGGTCCGTTTATGGGCGGCATTAACTGTAAGGATATTCTCGATACCTTGCAGTTATCGTTTAGTGTAAGACTTTGCCATACACAGATAACTTCGAGACCTAAGCGCGAGTGCTTGAATTACCATATCAAGCGCTGCACGGCGCCGTGTGCGCATCTCGTAAATCAGGATGAATACGCACAGCAAGTAAAAAAGGCTATTTCATTTTTGGAAGGCAACTATAAAGATGCGGAACTTCTTTTAAAAAACAAGATGATATCGGCTTCCGAAAACGAGAATTTTGAGCTTGCTCTCGAATACAGAAATAAGCTTTCAATGCTCTCTAAGCTTGAAGCAAAGCGTATAACGTCGCTGTCTAACTTCATCGATGCAGATATAATTGCATATGCTTCAAACGGCTTGTATTCTGCTGCCAATATTTTAGTTACACGTAAAGGTATTATGCAAGGTGGAAACAGTTTTGCGCTTGACGAAGCACATTTGTCCGACGGAGAAGCGTTGACTGCATTTATAGTTCAGTTTTATTCTACGCACGAAATCCCGTCGGAGATAATAGTAGAGGACTTCTGTGAAAAAGAGCTTTTGGAAAGCTATTTCAAAGAAAAATTTAATAAGTCCGTTGAAATTTCGCTCGTTAAACAAGGGGTTAAGGCACAGCTTTTGAAAATGGCGCGTAAAAACGCGCAAGAATATCTTGAAAAATCAATCGATAAAATCAAGCACCGCGACGATATGACTATCAATGCTTGTAAAAGATTGCAAGAGTTGTTAGGCTTAAAAAAATACCCCAGACGAATGGAGTGCTACGATATTTCCAACGTCAGCGGAGTTGACAAAGTCGGTTCTATGGTAGTATTTATCGACGGAGAAGCGGACAGAAACAGCTATCGTCGATTCAAAATTAAAACGGTTGAGGGGGCGAACGACTTTGCGTCTTTGCAAGAAGTGCTTACGAGGCGGCTTTCAAAGCTCGGCACGGATGAGGAAGAGCGGTTTGAAAAGCCCGACTTAATAATAATCGACGGCGGTAAGGGACAGCTATCGTCCGTAAGTGAAATTTTCAGCTGTATGAATGTGGACGATATTGAACTCATATCGCTTGCGAAACGTGAGGAAGAGGTGTTTACGCTGTATTCCGACGAGAGCATAAAGATATCGCACCGAGATTTCGCTTTGAAAATGTTACAGCGAATTAGGGACGAAGCGCATAGATTTGCAATAACTTATTTCAGAAATCTACATTCGAAAAACAGCCTTTCAAGCGTTTTATCGGAAATTGAAGGCGTAGGCAAGGCTAAGAGAATCGCGCTCATGGAAAAGTTTACGACTATAGATAAGATTATGGGTGCAAGCGTTGAAGAGCTTACCGAAGTCAACGGTATCAGCAAAAGAATTGCTGAAAATATTAAAAGGTATTTTGAAGAGAACTTATGAGAAGTATAAATAAACGGCTTATAGTTTCAGATTGCGACGGAACGCTATTAAACAGTAAAAATACTGTTGATGAAAACGTTCGCCGCGCGATAAACGAATACGTTGCTTGCGGTGGTGTTTTTGCCGTTTGTACGGGGAGAATGCTTTGTTCGATTCTTCCGCGCGTGCGCGAGCTTGGCTTAAATGGATTGGTTGCAGCATATCAAGGTTCGGTAATCGCAGATATAGAGAGCGGTAAGCTTTTAAGAAGAAACAGTCTTAATGCTAATGACTGTGCAGAAATTTGCGCTTTTGCCGAGAGATATAACTTTACTTGTAACGCTTATTCCGACGAAGTGCTTTATACGAGTATTCCCGTCGGAGATAAAGGTCTTACGATGTATGAAAACGTTACCGGTGTCAAAGCAGTTAATATTGACGGGGAAATGTCAAAGTTCGTTAAGAATAGAGGACTTGCTTGCAATAAAATAACTTTTCTCGTTTATCCCGAAGATAGGGAAAGACTTTATAAACTTTTGCAAGCCGAGTTTTCTTCAAAGTTTGACGTAACTTGCAGTGCCGTTTGCCTTGTCGAGGTTTCGCCGAAAGGGGACGATAAGGGCATGGCGTTAAAATATATTGCAGATCATTTTGGTATAGATTTATTTTCCACGGTGGCAATAGGTGATAATCTTAACGACTTATCCATGATAAAAGCGGCTTCTGTCGGCGTCGCCGTCGGTAACGCCGTTGACGAATTAAAAAAGGGAGCCGATTTCGTTGCAGTATCAAATAATGATGGTGCAGTGGCAGAAGTTATTGAAAAATTCGGGTTTAGGTAGTATTATGTCTGAAATATTGGCCCCCGCCGGGGGTGAAAACAGTGCAATTTCCGCCATCAATGCGGGCGCTGACGCAATTTATCTTGGACTTGACAAATTTTCAGCAAGAAGTTCTGCTGAAAATTTTGGTGCTGACCGACTTTTAAAAATTTGCCAATACGCACACGCTTTCGGCGTAAAGGTATACGTTGCTTTAAATACGTTGGTGAAAGATAGCGAGCTGAACGAATTTATTTCTTCGGCTGTCGGTGCGTGGAACGCGGGTGCCGACGCGTTAATTATTCAGGATATTTTTCTCGGTAAATTTTTAAAAGAAAATTTCCCTAATATGAGATTGCATCTTTCCACTCAAGCGGGAACTTGCAATATTTACGGCGCACGCTTAGCTAAAAAATACGGTTTTGAAAGAGTAATTTTGGCAAGGGAAACTAAGCTTACGGATATTGCCGAAATTTCAAAAATTATTGAAACCGAAGCGTTTGTTCAAGGTGCGCTCTGCACTTGTTTTTCGGGACAGTGTTATCTTTCTTCGTTCGCGGGAGGAAACAGCGGTAACCGCGGAAAATGTAAACAGCCTTGCAGAAAACAGTACGCAATTGACAGAAAGGGATTTGAGGATAAGGCGTATAGATTATCGCTTGCGGATTTATGTGTCGGTGAAAAAATCGACGAGTATATTTCGGCGGGAGTAACCTCGTTTAAAATTGAGGGAAGAATGCGCCGTCCCGAATACGTAGCTGCAGCAGTTAATTATTATAGAAATATTAGACGGCGTATCTTCCGAAAAGTCATTCAGTGATTTAAAGCGAACTTACAATCGTGGGAATTATACGAAGGGACTTGCGTTCGGTCAAGACAAGAGTTTTATTTCTTCTGCGGTACAAGGACATATAGGTGAATTTGCCGGTATAATCAAAGTCGAAAATTCAAAATATGTTCTGCAAACTAATGCGAAATTTTCTACGGGTGACGGATTTAAAATTCTTCGTGACGGGAAGGAAATCGGCGGCGGACAAGCTATAAGTGATTGTAAAGGCGGATATATTATCAGCGCAAAGTGCCGTTTAAAAAACGGTGACAAGGCGTTTATCACTACAGATAACATTCTTAATGCAAAACTGCTTTCAGCAAAAAAATTAATTCCCATAACTGTTAAAGCGGAGTTTTTTGCCGGTAAAAAGCCGACAATAAGAATAGGCAATATGGTATTTAACGGTGAACGCATTCTTGAACGTGCGAAGAGCCGACCGTTGAGCATTGAAGATTTTAAACGCAGTTTTGAAAAGACCGATAATTTTCCTTATCTGCCCGAAATATGCGTTGAGACTGACGGTGTGTTTATTCCTATTTCCGAACTGAATAGTTTAAGACGCAAAGTTTACAGCGAATACTTTTCCGAAATGTCAAAAAACACTAATGTGCAATACGATTGCAAAATAGATATTCCGATAAATCAAACGCAGAAAAACGATGCAGTTGCTGTGATTGCAACTGATTTAAACGGCGCAAAAGCGCAGTTCGGTATTTTGAAGCCTCATGATTATTCGGTAGATTGCAAGCAGTTCATTACCGATTTTAACGGCGAAAAATACTTATATCTCCCGCCTTATTTAAGCGGTGAAGATATTGAAAAGCTTTCCAAAACAGTGCAAAATTTCGACGGCATTTATTGCGATAATTATTGCGGTTTAGAACTTGCCGAAGAATGGCATAAAAAGCTTTTTGCGGGGACGGGCTTTAATATAACCAATCGTTTATCACTTTCTTTGTGTGAAGCGAAAAATATTTGTCTATCCAAGGAGCTTACGTTGTGCGAAGCAGACGCTTTGGCGGATAAAAGCGTTTTCTATCTTGCAGAGGGCGGAATAAAGGTTATGGATTTAATTTACTGTCCGTTCGAAAAGAAATGTTCGTCGTGCGATAAGTGTCAACTTTATACGCTGACCGATGAAAACGGCAGAAAGTTCCCTCTGCGCAGATACAAGATGACAAATTGCGCATTCGAGCTTTATAATTGTGCAAAATTGTCCGCATGCAATGCTTTAGCGGGAAAATTGATTGATAATACGATTGAAGGTTTCGCTGAAAACTTTACTCGCGGACACACCATTAACGGAATTTATTGATATGGATATCAAAAGTTTAGAAAGACTTGAACTTGATAAAATTCTTCTTGCAGTAAGCGGCTATGCCGTGCTTGAAGAGGGAAAACAAAAAGTTTTAAACTGCGTACCGTCAACGGATATCGAAGAGGTACGTAAGTCTTTGGAGTGCACTGAGGAGTGTGACAAAATTTTATATACTCACGGATTAGGCAAAATCGAAAGCTTTGGTGACGTTAAGGATAATATTGAACGTGCCGAAAAGGGATCGGCGCTGTCTTGTGCCGAACTTTTGGATACAAACGCGCTTTTGCGTTCCGCACGTATCGCATATGACGGTGTAAGCAAGTTAAACGATGAAGATATCAAGATAATGCGTACAAAAGCCGATAAGCTTTATTTTGACAGAACGCTTGAAGAGGATATCTCCGAAAAAATTATTTCCCCCGAACAAGTAAGCGATTTTGCAAGCGATCGACTTTATTCGATAAGAAGTCAGATAAGAAGCTTAAATGAAAGAATACGTGCAAAGCTTGCCGATTATCTTGCGAAGGATGCGAAGTATTTGCGCGACGGAATTGTAACTATACGAAATGATAGATACGTAATTCCCGTGAAAGCCGAATATAAAAATCAAGTTCGGGGATTTGTACATGACCGTTCACAGACCGGTGCTACTTTCTTTATCGAACCCGAATACGTGCTTGAACTTAATAACGAGCTTATATCTCTCACAATTGACGAGCGTGAGGAAGTGGAAGCAATCTTGCGTTCGCTTTCTAAACGGATAGGCAATCTTAAAGAACAATTATTTGCAGATATTGAAGTTTTGGCGGAAATGGACGCTGATTTTGCAAGAGCCGAATATTGCTATTCAAAAAAATGTTCTAAGCCGAAAGTTAACGGAAGAGGTTATATAAATATAATCAAGGGACGGCATCCGTTATTGGATAAGGATAAAACTGTTCCGGTGTCAATAGAGCTTGGCGGTGAATACGATTTTCTGCTTTTAAGCGGAGCAAATACGGGCGGTAAGACGGTAACGTTGAAAATGTGCGGTTTGTTCTCTCTTATGGCGGCTTGCGGTATGTTTATTCCGGCGGCAGAGGGAAGCAATATTGCCGTGTTTGAAAATATTTTCTGTGACGTGGGAGATAGTCAAAGTATTGAAGAAAATCTGTCAACGTTTTCATCACATATATTAAACGTTAAAAATATCTGCGACTGCGTCACCGCAAACAGTCTTGTGCTCATTGACGAACTTGGCGGAGGTACAAACCCCGACGAGGGGCAAGCGCTTGCAAAGGCAGTAGTTTCGCATCTTTTGGAAAGCGGTTGCAAGGGAATAATTACAACTCATTTCACGCCATTAAAAGAATTTGCCTATGCAAGCAAAAGAATTGAAAACGCAAGTATGGAATTTGATTCCGACACGCTGAAACCGCTTTACAGTATTAAAATCGGCTTAGCGGGTGCAAGCAATGCGCTTGCCATTTCAAGACGATTAGGGCTTGACGAAAAGATTTTGAACGATGCCCTCGGGTTTATGTCGGAGGGTGCGCGAAGTTTTGAAAACGTTATAAGAAGTGCGGAAGAAAGCAGAGTTAGAGCGAATGAAAAACTGCATTCTGCGCAGCTTTTGGAAAACGAATGGAAGCAAAAACTTAACGAAGTAAACGCAAAAATTGAAGAACTCAACCGTGAAAAGGAAAAAATTTCGCGCTCTGCGCGTACCGAAACCCGCAGAATTATTTCCGAAAGATGTGACCGTGCCGATGAACTTCTTGAAGAGATAGAAAATATTTTTAAAGCGGAAGAAATTAATCAGTCCGATTTGATTAAAGCGCGCACGCTTAAAAATAAGTTGCTAAATATTTCTTTTGAAGAAGAGGAAAGCAAAGATAAAATCAACAATTATATACCCGCGACGAAAGATAATTTATTGGCGGGGATGTCTGTTTTTGTTAAACAGATGCAGTGTAACGGTCAAGTAGTTTCAGTGTCGCCGAATAAAGGTGAGGCGGAAGTTTCATGCGGAAGTATGAAGCTTCGCTGCAAGATAAACGATTTGCTTATCACCGGTAACGCAAAGAAGCAACCCGATAAAGTTAGGGTAATCAGAAATATTCCCGTAAGCCGTCCTAATCTTGAAATTAACGTGCTAGGTATGACGGTAGAAGAAGCACTGTATGAAGTGGATAATTTTATCGATAAAGCGGTTATGGATAATCTCAGTGAAATTAAGATTATCCACGGCGTGGGAACGGGGAAACTGAAATCTGCAATTTCCCAGCACCTTAAAAGGAACAGAAACGTGGAAAGTTTCAGACTGGGCAAATATGGAGAAGGCGAAACGGGAGTAACTATAATAAAGTTGAAATAATAAGGGTAATACGCAAACCTTGAAAATAATAATATATAAATATATTCTTTATTTTTGAGGTAAACTATTGAAAGGTAAATTAATAAGCGTAATTACAAATTTGGTTCTTGTTGCAGTTGTTGCGGCAGTGTCTCTCGTCGGATTTTTCGGCGGAAGCGCAATTACCGTATCCAAAGAAAACTCTAACCTTTATTATTCTGCCGAAAACGGCGAAGGGGTTAGTTTAATGTTTAACGTATACGAGCATACGGATAACGTTTTAAAAATCTTGGACGTTCTTGACGAATACGGCGCAAAGTCAACTTTTTTCATAGGCGGAAGCTGGGCGGACGATAACGTGGATTGCGTGCGGGAAATATTTAAGCGCGGACACGAAATTGCAAGTCACGGGTATTTCCACAAAGACCATTCGCGAATGACTGTGGAGGAAAATTTAGAAGAAATTCGCCCCAGCGTCAAGCTTTTAAACATGATATGTAATACGAATATCACGCTTTTTGCTCCGCCGTCCGGCGCTTTTTGCGAAGCGACGTTAAACGCTTGCATATCAATGGATTTAAGAGTTATAATGTGGAGCAGAGATACGATTGACTGGCGCGACAAGGACGCTAATCTTATCTGTTCACGCGCAACCAAAAATTTAAAATCCGGCGAGTTCGTGCTGATGCATCCTACAGATTGCACAGTAACGGCTTTGCCACAGATATTAACTTACATAAGAGATAACGGCTTAAGCGCCGTTACGGTATCTCAAAACTTAGGAGAATAATGGTACACTTTAAAAAATTCGACAACGGATTAAGACTTATAGTAAAGCAGATGCCGGGACTTATGTCCGTTACTATGGGAATAATAGTTCATACCGGTGCAAGCATAGAAACGGATGCCGAGGACGGGATTTCGCATTTCATTGAACATATGATGTTCAAGGGTACGAAAACGCGCTCGGCTTTCCGCATATCAGACGAAATGGACGCAATCGGCGCGCAAATGAACGCTTATACTTCAAAAGATTTGACTTGCTATTACGCTAAGTCAACGACGGGGCACGCGGGCGAAGCGTTTGAAATTTTATCCGATTTGTTTTTAAACAGTACTTTCCCCGAAGAGGAAATCGTCCGTGAAAAGGGAGTAATAGTCGAAGAAATAAATATGAACGACGATACGCCCGACGATCTGTGTCTTGATTTGCTTTCTAAAGCGTTTTACGGTGAAAGAGGTTACGGCAGAAATATTTTAGGCCCGCGTGAAAACGTAAACGGGTTTACAAAGCAAGATATTGAAAAGTATATGAAAAGGCGCTATACGGCAGGAAATATCGTAGTTTCTATGGCTGGAAATATAGAACCCGAATATGCCGAAGAGCTTGTGGCACGTTATTTTTCGGATTTGCCTTGTTTGCCGACTGAAAAAATTGCGGTAAAAGTGGAAAATCCCGCGAAGTCGCTGTTCAGAAAAAAGGAGATCGAGCAAATTCATATAGGCATTGCATTTCCCTCTGTAAAGCGTTACGATAAACTTTTTGACGCTACGCAAATTTTAAATTCCGTTTTGGGCGGAAGTATGTCGTCGCGCCTTTTCCAGAAAGTGAGGGAAGAGTTAGGGCTTGCATATACGGTATATTCATATCTTTCTTCGTATGAGGAAACCGGTTCGCTCGTTGTATATTCCGGTGTAAATGCCGGCAATTATAGAAAGAGCGTAGATGCGGTTTTTGACTGTATAGACGATATAAAGCGCAAAAATATATCAAAAGAAGAGTTTATGCGCGGTAAGGAACAGCTTACTTCATCGCTTGTGTTTGCGCAAGAAAGTACAAGTTCTCAAATGCTTCTTTACGGTAAAGAGCTTATTTACAGTGGTAAAGTTTATAATTTTGAACAGCGGATAAACGAAATCAGTTCAGTCACGCTTGACGATATTATGTCGGCAATAGAATGCAATTTTAACCGTGACAAGCTTGCTTTATCAGTTGTCGGCAACGTGGACAAGCCGTTAAAAATATGAGTATAGTTAAGGGCTTTGAACCCGCATATGACAATAAAAGCCGATTATTGATTTTAGGTAGTTTTCCGTCTGTAAAAAGCCGAAAAATAGAGTTTTATTACGGAAATAAGCAAAACCGTTTCTGGCGCGTTTTGTGTTCGCATTTCGGTGAAGAAATTCCCGAAACCGTAGAAGGCAAACGTGATTTTTTATTAAAATACCGCGTGGCTTTGTGGGATATCGTTACCGAATGTGAAATAATCGGTTCAAAAGACGATACAATTAAAAATTTTAAAGTAGCAAATATCAAAACTTTCTTGCAAAATTCTCAAATTAAGTATATAATTTTAAACGGAAGCAAGGCTTATTCGATATTCTGCGAAAATTACTCAGATATAGGAATACCGTACGTAAAGCTTCCTTCAACAAGTCCTGCGAATACTCGGTTCAACGAAAAGGAGTGGCATGATGCAATATCAGCAGCTTTTATCGATACTTGAAGAAAATGCCGACCCTAAGTATCAAGAATTTCATAAGCGACTGTTGAAAAATGATAACATAAACGTTCTTGGCGTACGTGTTCCGATTTTGCGTAAAATTGCAAAACAGTTTAAGGGCGATATAGACAATCTTTTATCGTTTCCCGATGAATACTACGAAGTTACGTTTATTAAGCTCACGGCAGTATCAAATCTTACATACAAAGAATTTATCAAATACGTCGATTTGTGCGTTTCTCTTATTGACAACTGGGCTACTTGCGACTGTTTTACGCCTAAATGTATTGAAAAGCATAAGGACGAATTTTTGCCCTATATCCATCAATATAAAGCGGTAAAAAGTGAATTTTATCAGCGCTTTGCTTTGACAACGTTGTTGCACTTCTACGTTGAAGAAAAGTATCTCGGCATAATTGAGGATACTGTTAAAGTGGTTGATACAAGTCGCTATTACGTGCATATGGCGGCGGCATGGTTAATCGCCGAAATGCTTGTAAAATATTACGATGATGCGGTAAAATTTCTCAAAGCAGATGTAGAGGGAAATTTTCTCGATATAAAGACACATAACAAGGCAATTCAAAAGGCAAATGAAAGTTTTCGGCTTTCAGATGAACAAAAAAAATTTTTAAAGGAAATCAAACGATAAAATGGACATTTCAGCAAAACTTACGGAAGAATTCAGTTTAAAGGCAGAACACGTACATAATATTTTAAACCTTCTTGACGAAGGAAACACAATACCGTTTATTGCCCGTTACAGAAAAGAGATGACTGGTGCGATAGACGACCAAGTTCTGCGTAATCTTAACGATAGGTATGAATATCTTAAAAACCTTGAAAAGCGCAAGGAAGAGGTGGCAAAAGCTATCGCCGAGCAAGAGAAAATGACTGAGGAAATTCAAGCTGCCATCGACGCTGCGCAGACTATGACCGAAGTTGAGGATATTTACCGCCCGTTCAAGCAGAAGAAAAAGACGCGTGCTTCCGTTGCAATCGAAAAGGGTTTACAGCCCCTTGCCGATTTTATTTTGGAGCAAGCCGGCGACCCTTATGCCGAAGCGGAGAAATTCATTGATGAAGAAAAGGGCGTAAGCAGCGTTGACGACGCTATTGCGGGCGCTAAGGATATTATTGCTGAAATTATCTCTGATAATGCCGAGCTTAGAAAGAAGCTTCGTTCACTTTTGGAAAAACACGGTGAAATGCAAGTTAAGCTTGTCAAGGACGACGAAAGGGGAACTTATGCAATGTATGCGGATTATTCCGAGCTTATCCCCGAAATTAAAGACCACAGAGTGCTTGCTATTAACAGAGGTGAAAAGGAAGATTGCTTAAAGGCAAAAATCTATTTTGACCCCGATATTGCAAAGCGCGTCTGCGTTGCAAAATTTATAAAAAATAAGCACGAAACCGTTTGTGCAAAGATTATAGAAGAAGCGGCTGACGACGGTTACGATAGACTTATCGAGCCGTCAGTTCAGCGTGAAGTAAGGGCAATTCTCACCGATAGAGCGGGTGAGCAAGCGATTAAAATGTTCGAAGTAAACCTTCGTCCGCTTTTACTCCAACCTCCGGTAAAAGGTAAAGTAACGCTCGGGCTTGACCCCGGTTACCGTACCGGTTGTAAAGTTGCGGTTGTTGACGAAACGGGCAAGGTGCTTGACACTTCCGTAATTTATCCCGTACCGCCTAAGAACGATATTGAAGGCGCTAAAAAGATAGTGAAGTATCTTATCGAAAAGCATAAGGTTGATATAATTTCAATCGGTAACGGTACGGCAAGTAAGGAAACGGAGATTTTCGTTGCAGATCTTCTAAAAGAAATTGACGCAAACGTAAGCTACGCGGTTGTAAACGAAGCCGGAGCCAGCGTATACTCGGCAAGCCCTCTTGCTGTTGAGGAATTTCCCGACTACGATTTGACCCTTCGCTCTGCAATTTCCATTGCAAGAAGGTTGCAAGACCCGCTTTCGGAGCTTATAAAAATAGATCCCAAATCGATAGGCGTAGGACAGTATCAGCACGATATGGATAAAAAGCGTCTTGACGGCGTTTTAGGCGGCGTGCTTGAGGACTGCGTTAACAGTGTAGGCGTTGATCTGAACACGGCAAGCGTTTCGCTTTTGAAATACGTTGCGGGACTTAATTCGGGTATAGCCAAAAATATAGTTTCATACCGTGAAGAAAACGGCAAATTTACTTCGCGTAATCAGCTTTTAAAGGTTTCAAAGCTCGGAGCAAAGGCATACGAGCAGTGCGCGGGCTTCTTGCGTATCCCCGACGGCAAAAACATAATGGATAACACCGCGGTTCACCCAGAATCTTACGAAAAAGCCGAAAAGCTTTTATCGCTTTTTGGTTACAACGATGCGGACGTGCGTGCGCGTAAACTTGCCGAACTACCCGCAAAGGTCAAAGCTTACGGTGAGGATAAAGCAGCTGCCGAGTGCGGACTAGATAAGGCGACTATGAACGATATAATAAGCGAGCTTGTAAAGCCCGGCAGAGATATTCGCGACAGTTTACCTCAAAGACAGCTCAGAAAAGATATTCTCGGCATTGAAGATTTGGCAGTTGGTATGGAGGTTGACGGCGTCGTTCGTAACGTAATTGACTTCGGTGCGTTTGTAGATATAGGCGTGCATCAAGACGGACTTGTCCATATTTCCGAAATTACGGATAAATATATCCGTCATCCGTCGGAAGCTTTAAAAGTCGGTCAACAAGTTAAAGCTGTAATTATTAGCCTTGATAAGGGTAAACAACGTATAGGTTTATCGCTGAAACAAGTAAAAAAGCAAGCTAATTGACTTGACAATACAAAGTATATATTGTAAAATTTATTTAAATAACCGATGGAGGCGAAAAAATGTTTGAAGAGGTAGTAAAAGCACTTTCTGAACAGTTAAATATTCCGCAAGAGAAAATCAAACCCGAAAATAATATTGTAAAAGATTTGGGTGCAGACTCTCTTGACGTTGTAGAATTGCTTATGACTTTGGAAGACAGTACCGGTAAAACTATCCCCGAAGATAAAGTTGCAGATCTTAAAACTGTTGCAGATGTAGTGAATTTATTACAATCCCTTTAAAGAGTGAGTATTATGTTTAAGAAAAGTGAATTAAAAAAAGCAATCGCGGAAAGCGAAAGAACATTGGAAGATTTAGAGCAGAAACGTATTCGTTCACAATCGGCTCTGCTTTATGCGTACGTAAATAAATCTGAACCTCCCGTAGCTGATAGCGAGATTTTCAATCTTTATACTCAGTTAATCGAATTGGAGCGTAAACACCTTAACAATCTTAAGGAAGAATTTGATAAACTTTAATTTATTATGCAACTAAAAAAGAGGTTGGAATTTTCCAACCTCTTTTTGTTTTATACAATTATATTTATCAGCCGTTTAGGAACTAAAATAAATTTCTTTATCTGTTTTCCCTCAATTAACGGAGCAATTGCTTCGTCTGCAATTACAAGCGCTTCGATTTCATTTGCAGGCATATCTG
>CAMWLA010000025.1 GCA_947174975.1 uncultured Clostridia bacterium
GTGTATAATCAGTATGTATGTTCAGTAAATCTGCGGCGAAAAAAATAGCCGTTCTGGCAGTTTTTACTGCGCTCAGCCTCGTGGCTTTTATAATCGAGAACCAGTTTCCGCCGATGTTTATACCCGGCGCGAGAATGGGGCTTGCAAATATATTTTCGTTTGCGGCGCTTATCATGTATTCGCCGGTTGAGGCGTTTATAATAGTTGCTATCCGTACGGGGCTGGGCGCGGTGTATGCGGGCAACGTTTCCGCCCTTTTATACAGCTTTACGGGCGGAGTCGTATCTATGGCGGTTTCATCCGTATTAATGTACACGGTGTACCCTCGCATTTCCGTTATGTCGGTATCCGTGCTTGCAGCGGTTTCGCACAATATCACGCAGAATATAGTTTTCGTAATTATTTCCGGCACTACGCTTACTTTCGGATATATGCCCTACCTCGTTTTAATAGGTATTCTTTCGGGCGCGATAGTCGGCGGAGTAATTATGCTGGTATTCAAAAAGGTTCCTCAAAGCGTTTTCGAAAGAATGCTCGGAACAAAAATCAAAAAGGAAAATTCGTCCGAAACAGGCGTTTAAATTCAAAAAAAAATTTAAAGGAGTAATTTTAAGTTGAAAGCAGTAAAAGGAAAATACTACTTCGGCGGTATTCATCCGCGCGGTATGAAAGAATTATCCGCATCCGCCGCCATTGAAGTATTACCCGTTGAGCAAGTTGCAATTTCAACCCTACAGTCGCACGGAAAATGTGCAACTCCCGCGGTTACGGTCGGGCAGACTGTCAAGGAAGGCGAGATAATCGCGCGTGCCGACGGACTTATCTCTTCCGACGTTTTCGCAAGCGTAAGCGGTACGGTTACGGAAATTAAGGAAATCGACGGCGAAACGTATATCGTTATCAAGTCGGACAACAAAGAAGAAAAAAGCTTTCTCCCCCCTCTTTCCGAGCCGGACGCGGACGCGATTAAGGCAAGGATAAAGGACGCCGGCATCGTCGGATTAGGCGGCGCGGGCTTCCCCACGGCGGTAAAGGTTGCACCCGATTGCCCCGTTGATACTTTAATAGTAAACGGCGCGGAATGCGAACCATACCTCACTTGCGACCACCGCCTTATGATCGAAAAGACGGAAGAAATCGCACGCGGCGCAAGGTATATCGCTAAGGCGCTCGGGGTAAAGAAAATAATTATCGGCATTGAGGCGAATAAGCCAGACGCGATTAAGGCTTTCGAGCAATTTGACGACATTCAGCCCGTAATACTTAAGAAACAGTATCCTATGGGCGGTGAAAAACAGCTTATCTTCGTTGCCACGGGCAGAAGAGTTCAGCTTGGCAAACTACCCAAAGATATCGGAGTCGTCGTTCAGAACGTCGGCACTTGCTTTGCGGTATGCGAAGCGGTTGAGCTTGGCAAGCCTCTGTACGAGAGAGTAGTTACAGTTTCGGGCAAGGCAGTTGCAAACCCCAAAAACCTTTTAGTTAAAGTCGGCACCCCCGTTCAAACGATAGTCGATTTCTGCGGCGGCGAAAGCGATACCCCCAAAAAGGTAGTCGTCGGCGGACCGATGACGGGAACCGCGCTTGCAAGCTACGACGTTTATACGCATATAACCACTTCGGGCGTTTTGCTCCTTTCCAAAAAGGAAGCGGCGTTTGCAGAACCCACCCCTTGCGTAAACTGCGGAAAGTGCGCGGACGTATGCCCTATGCATCTTATGCCTATGAACACGGCTTTCTATTCCGCGGCGGGAGACTTTGAAGCGGCTGAAAAGTACGGCAATGCGCGTGCGTGCATAGAGTGCGGAGCGTGCGAATACGTTTGTCCCGCTAAGCGTCCCTTAATTCAAGCGATAAGAAAGACGAAAGCGGCGCTTAAGAACAACGTAGCTAAACCCGAAGCCGTTCACGACGTTGCGGGCAAACCTCTTGCTGAGGTTGACGGAAAACCGGTCGAAGAAGCGGCACCGGATAATTTAAAATCAGAGAAGGAGGAAAACAATGGATAATACGATAGTAGTTTCCACCCCTCCCCACGTAAAATCAAAGCGCACGACGCGCGGGATAATGATAGACGTATGTATCGCACTTGCTCCCGCGGCGATTGCGGGCTGCGTATTCTTCGGCTGGCAAGCGCTTATGATAATACTCATGTCGGTATTTGCGTGCGTGGCAACGGAGTTCGTTTACTTCTTTATTCAGAATAAAGGCTTTTCGAACAAGTGCGCTGACGCGAAAGCAGTCTGCACCCGCTTTATTAAGCAGTTTGACTTCACTTCGGTGGTTACGGGTCTTATCCTCGCGCTTATACTTCCGACGACCGATAAATGGTACGAAGTATTCTACGAAGTGCTTATCGGCGGTATCTTCTCGATAGCAGTAGTTAAAATGCTTTTCGGCGGTACGGGCAAAAACCTCGTTAACCCCGCGGCAGCCGGACGCGTGTTTATGTTTATCAGCTTCTCGATAACGACGTACACGGCGGCAAACATTTCGTCGCTTAGCTTCTCAAGCGCAACAATATCCACAGGCTCGACTAACCTCTGGTGGCTGCTATCCTCATACGGCGGCAACCCCCAAACGAAAGTTACAACGCTTGACTTATTTCTCGGAACGGGCGTTGCGGGCTGTATCGGCGAAACGTGCAAGGCGGCTATCCTTTTAGGTTATATCTACCTTGCGGTAAGAAAAGTTATCAAATGGTGGCAACCCCTTCTGTTCCTTGCAGTATTCGGTTTTGCTGCGGTATTTATGTCCGGCTTTGCATTTATCAAAACCGGCGGTTACATCTTCGATATGAAGCTGTTCCTCCCCCACATTCTTTCGGGCGGCGTGCTGTTCGGCGCAATATTTATGTTCACCGACTACACTACATCCCCCAAGGGTGTTTTCGGACAGATATTCTACTACGTTTTAGCGGCAATACTCGTCGCGGTACTCA
The DNA here is from genome assembly GCA_947174975.1 of uncultured Clostridia bacterium. Taxonomy (GTDB): domain Bacteria; phylum Bacillota; class Clostridia; order Christensenellales; family Borkfalkiaceae; genus Coproplasma. Next base: position 2,942 of record CAMWLA010000025.1, read on the forward strand.
GATATCTTACAAAACTCGAAGTTACTTCCTTTGTAATACTTATTATGAACTTAATCGTACCCCTCATTGATAAATATTTCATAAGAAAGCCTTTCGGCTATAAGAAAGCTAAAAAGGAGGGCAAATAATTATGACGGCTAAACAGTTTTTCAAAAGTACGACGTTTAAATGTTTAATAACCCTTCTTTGCGTGTTGCTTATAAGCGGAATTTTCCTTACGGTAATGAACAGCCTTTTGAAAGTTACCGACGAAGAGAAATTCAACCGTGCAATCAACAAGATTTACGGTAAATCGGTAACGACCGAAGCAATAGCGATCGACTACACCGCCCAAAAGGCAACAATTGACGAAGCTTACAGAGTAAAGGACGACGGCAACTATCTTATAAAAGCGACCGGTACCGGCGGTTTCGACAGCGGAACGGTTACCTGCTGGGTTGTAGTAGCCGTTAAAAACGGAGCTATTACCGGTATCGACAAGGTCGTAATCGACTCTAACAAAGCTCAGAGCTACATCGGCAATATAAACAATAAATTCCTTTCCGAATTTTCAAGTTATGACGGCGAACCCTTCGACGCTTTATCAATGACAAAAACGGGCGCAACGATGTCGGCTAGGGCAATCTGTAACGCGGTAAACGCATCGATTGACTACGTAAACGAAAAATGGTTGGGCAACGTGACGACTGCGGGTACGAAGCTTGTAAACGCACTTGCAAAGCTTTACGGTGAAACGCAAATCAGCATTTACGGCGTAGACGAAAACGGCGCGGATATGCTTATAACCGAAGAAACCGAAACTGTTACCGGATTTATTACGGCTCCCGTAACGCAAGGCAACGCGACTGTCAGCGAAATGTACAAAGTCGTATTCACGGAAAATGATACGGAAGTTGTACAATACGTATTGACTTCGACCGGTACGGGCGGCTTCGAAAAAGGAACGGTTACTTGTATGACCGCTGCATCGGCACAAGCCGACGGCACTTTGAAAATCTTCAAAGTAATTATAACCGACAACGAAGGCCAGTCGTATATCGGCAAAATTAATCACCTTGACAAATATACCGGCGCAATTTTCAGTGACGGAATCGAATTCACTACAACCGACGGTTATGTGTCTACGGGCGCAACGATGTCGTCAACGGCAATAAACAATGCGGTTAACGGAGCGCTTTCATACTTGTTAGGTAATATTCCTACAAACGATAACCAAGAAGGAGGCGATGAATAATGAATAAGTATAAGAAAATTACCTTAGACGGACTTATTTATCAGAACCCCACCTTTATGCTGGTTCTCGGCACTTGCCCCACCCTCGGACTTATCTCCTCCGCCTTTTCGGCAATGGGTATGGGACTTACAGTCGTAGTAGTTCTGACGCTGTCAAACATCATCATATCGGCGCTCAGAAAAGTAATTCCGAACGAAGTGCGTATTCCTTGCTATATCGTGGTTATCGCAACTTTGGTTACGTTTGCAAGAATGTTCCTTGAAAAGTTCGTCCCCGACCTATACGACAGCTTGGGCGGTTTCCTTGCCTTAATAGTCGTTAACTGTATAATCCTGGGACGTGCGGAAGCGTTTGCAAACAAGCACACCGTAGTTGAATCCGCCGTAGACGGCATTGCAAACGGCTTAGGCTTCACGATAGCGCTTACGCTTATGGGCATTATCTGCGAATTCTTCGGAAAAGGTTCACTTTTCGGTTTGCAGATTATGGAATTCAAAATCGGTATGCTTGCAAAGCCCGCGGGTACCTTCCTCGTATACGGTATCTGCATTGCCTTGTTCGTGTATATCGTAGACGGCTTTGAAAGATCGAGGCGCGTTAAGGCAAATAAGCTTGCGCGTGAAAATATGTTGAAGGAGGCTGCGTAAATTATGGCGACTTTTATTGCGATAGTTCTTTCGGCGGTACTCACTAACAACTTTATCACCGCTAAAACTTACGGTATCTGCCCCTTCCTCGGCGTTTCCAAAAAGACTTCGTCCGCGGCGGGCATGGGCATTGCGGTAACACTCGTAATGGTGCTTGCAACGCTTGTAACCTACCCCATCTACACATACGTAATGGTGCCTTTGGAAATTGAGTTCTTGGAAATCATATTCTTCATTTTCATTATTGCGTCACTCGTGCAGATGCTTGAAAAAATCATTCAGAAACTTTCACCTACGCTTTACGGAGCAATGGGAATTTACCTTCCCCTCATCACTACCAACTGCGCGGTGCTCGGCGTTACCGAACTTGTAATCGGCGATATGTCGGCAGTGCTTGGCGAAGCTTCAATGAATATCGGCTGGGCTACGCTTTACGCTCTGTTCGCCGGTCTCGGCTTCACACTCGTTATGATTATAATGAGCGGTATGCGCGAAAGAATCAACTACTACAAGACGCCCAAAGCGATTGCGGGCTTCCCCATCGCGATGGTTACGGCAAGCTTTATATGTATGGCGTTCTACGTGTTCAGCCTGATATCGTTATAAGGAGGAAGATATGAATTTACTTGAAATGACTTCTAAAACCTGGATTTCGGTTGGCATAGTAGCGGGCATATTTGCGGGCTCTGCAATTCTTATCGGAATTTTAATTCTGATAGTAGGTAAAGTATTTAAAGTTAACGTTGACGAAAAAATCACGAAAATACTCGATAACCTTGCGGGTGCAAACTGCGGCGGCTGCGGCTGTTCGGGTTGCAGCGGCTTTGCACAGAAGCTTGCGGAAGGCGGAGCAAATCTTTCGGACTGCCACGTAACCTCTCCCGAAAAGAAAGCGGAAATTGCCGCACTTTTGGGAATAGAACTCAAAGACGAAGAACCCACCGTTGCTGTGGTTCACTGCAAGGGCGGCATAGAAAACTGCGCGGATAAGTTTGAATACAAGGGCAACCCCACGTGCGCAGCGAACGCTTCGCTCTACGGCGGAAACAAGGCTTGCTCCTACGCGTGTCTCGGTTGCGGCGACTGCAAGGCGGTTTGCCCCGAAAACGCAATTTCGGTTGAAGGCAGACTTGCCGAAGTCGATCCCGACAGATGCGTATCTTGCGGCGCTTGCATTTCTACTTGCCCCAAGGAAATTATCGACCGTATCCCCTCCTCCGCTCCCGTATACGTTGCTTGCTCTTCAAAGTGCAAGGGCAAAGACGTAATGAGCGTATGTAAGGTCGGCTGTATCGCGTGCGGATTATGCGCAAAAGCTTGCCCTCACGGTGCGATTACGATGAAAGACAATCTGCCCGAAATCGATTATACGAAATGTACGGGTTGCTTGACTTGCGTTGCTAAGTGTCCCAGACACATCATTATCAGCCGTAAGGTCGTAGCGGAAGAAACTCCCGCAGCGGAACCCGCGGCTGAAGAGGCACAAGCTTAAAATTAAATTATAAAAACCGCTCGTCATAAGACGAGCGGTTTTTTTTATGTTTGATTTGTGATAAGTTGGTTTACGGTAATGCAATTAAGATACACCGTAAACGTAAGGTTTAAATTTTTATGTTGGGGTTGTCCAAGTCTTGTTTAAGCGGTTCCACCTTTACGCCGTGGGGACTACAATAAATAAAATCGGAGTTATTGTCCATTGCGGCAAAATACAGACATTCCTTGCCCTTGCAGTTTGCTTCCGTCATTTTTACGGTCTTTCTATTGTTATCTATAAACACCACGTTTTTATCGTTGCCGTTTAAAATAGTTACGTAAATTCCGTTGCCGTCCTCTCTTACTTCCACGCTGTCGGTATACTGAGGCTCTCCGCCGAATTCATATTCGAAAACGACTTGGCTGTGAACGTATATCCTTATCCCCGTAAGCGTGCTTTTGTCGCGCGTGGTGAACAGCACTATAAACAGCACGGCAACCAATACAAGCACCGCGCCGTAAATAATTATGTCGAATAGTTTAAAGCCACTATCCTTTTTTACTTGTTCAATCTTTTTAAGTGCCATAAACCTTACGTTTAATCGATGTATCTTAGTTACGTCAGCCGTAAACCAACTTAACGCAAATCAAACTTGAATTGTTTTGCTATTCGACCGTAAATACTACACGTCTGTCGGTGAGCTTTTCTTCTATGAATTTAATTGCCCTATCCTTACCCATAGCCATAATTGCCGTTGTAAGCGCGTCGTCCTCGGCAGCACTGCCACCGATTACCGTTGCCGACATAATACCCGTCCGAACGGGCTTGCCGGTAGTAGGGTCGATTATGTGGCAATAACGCACGCCGTCGATAAAGTAACGCTGTTCGTTATCTCCGCTTGTTGAAAGCTTTTCATTGCGGGCGGGAACTCTCATATATTCGTCGCGCGTATTCGAGCGGGGACTGGTAATCTGTAACGTATAATTACCTTCTTTTACGTTGCTTTTAAACAGCATACTGCTTGAAGCGTAACTGAAATAGCCGTACTCATAACCGTACAAATCAAACAGCTCGTCAATCTTGTCAACGGCGTATCCCTTACCTATTCCGCCGAGGTCAAGCTTTAACGAAAGCGTTTCGCCGTTAACTTCGACTGTTTTAGCGGGCTTAGTCACGGTATATTTGCCGTTATTTTCCGAAAGAGTAATTTCACCAAAGCTTTTTGCAAGCTCGGTGTATTTTTCTATTGCGCTGTCGTCGGGCAAATCTGCCGCGCTTTGCGGATATTTCCGCGCCGTACCGAAGCCGTAAGCCAAAACGTTGTAGTAAAGCGCGGGGTTATAATATCCCTCGGTTAAATCGTAAACGTCGCTTGCAATAGTCAATACTTCGTAAGTAACGTGCGAAATTTCAACCGTTTCACCCGCTTCGGCATTATTGAAATTAAGTATATCCGAGCCCGTAACGGTGGGCGAAAGCGCCTTTTCTACGTTTTCAAGTAAATTAAAAATAGATTTTGTAAACGCGGCATAATTATCCTGGGCACCCTCTTTGGTGAAATCAGCCGAAATAATAAGTTGCGCGTCCACACCCATTGCAGTATAAAGTCTGTTTCTGGAAGTATATGCGGAGGTGTCCTTTTCTTCGAAATTGCGATCGGCAACGTTAAGCCCGCTTATGATTTCACCGACCTCAAAGCTTTTATCAACCAACTCAAACCCGCTTTGGGGAACGTTGGTATAAAAATGATAAGTCGTCTTTTTACAGCCGACGGCGGTAAACGGTAAAATACATATCAGCGGTAAAAGCGTAAGTCTTTTTAAAAATTTCATATCCTTATTATAATAAAATAACCGTCAAATAGCAACAAAAAACCCGCCTTAAAGGCGGGTTTATAAGTTTAAATTAATTATTTGCTGAGTGCGTTCTGAACTGCCTTCAATAATCTGCCGCTGCCTTGGGTAGCGCCGGTCATAACAAGTCCGCTTGTTGCAAACTCAGCGTTGTCCTTTGTGGAATAAGGCTCGCCGTTTTCGTCATAGAAAACTTTTATTGCAAGTACTTCTGCAACAGACTTGCCTTCATACTGCTGAAGAAGCCAGCTTTCTTTATTCAACCAGTCTTCATAGCTCTCTTCGCTCCAGCCATAACCGGGGGCGCTGACGGTATGCCAATCTGCGTTATAAACCGTTTGTACTGTATCAGTACGTTTCCAGTTACCGTGCTCGTCACGAACAGGCGCCCAGTTTTCAATTAAAACCTCGTTAAAAGTTATAGAAAAGGCTTTGCCATCTCCGTAGGTATGGGTTACGTCTTCAACCTTTTCGATTATATTGTTTTTAACCGTAACTTTTACTACAATACCGTAAGCGGCGTTATGTTCGTTTGCGTAAGCGTAGTGACCTATATATTCGCCGTCCGTGCCGCCGCAACCAGCTACAAATGCAGCACCCGTGCCGACAGCTGCGGTAGCAGCCAAAATTGCAATACCTTTAAATAATTTTTTCATAAAATACCTCTGAAAATTTATTACTCTAATATTTTAACACAACGCACAAACAGTGTCAAACATTTTTAAGTATTTATCAGTAATGTTTTACTTAAATTTGAGTTTGATTTGCGATAAGTGCGTGTAACACAAACGCAATTAAGATACATCGGTTAAGCGGAACGCTTATTCTGTTCTTAATGCCACGACGGGGTCTTTTTTAGCTGCGGACGCCGCGGGGATAAGTCCCGATATAAGTGTTAAGCCCACGCTTACGCAAATCATTATCAAAGCTTGCCATATAGGCAGTGCGGCTATCGTATATACGCCCGCAAGCGAGCCCACTATTACGTTTACAATCAGCGATAGGAGATAAGTTACTACTATTCCCACTATGCCCGCCGCTAAGCCGATAATAAAGGTTTCGGCGTTGAAAAGCCGTTTTATATCCTTTTTCCTTGCGCCCACGGCACGCAGAATTCCTATTTCCTTTATTCGCTCAACAACGGAAACGTATGTTATTATTCCTACCATTACGGTTGATACGACAAGCGACAGTGCGGTAAACGATACCAAGGCAATGGTTATCATATCAATCATAGTGTCTACCATATTAATGATAAGCCCTACCGTGTCGGTATACTTTATCTGTTTAGAGCTGTCAAGCCCGGTAACCTCTATTTCTTTGCCGTCGGCTGCGGTGAATCTGAAAACGCCTTCCTCGCTTTCGCAAGCGTCGTTCCATTTATCCAGCCATTCGGTAATTAAGTCTTTCGACTTGAAATCAAGCGGGTAAATTTCAAACGTCATAGGAACGTCGGTTCCGCCGACGCGGTTAAGAGTCATAGAATACGCGTTAAAGCCGTTCATACCGCCCATCATCATATTCATCATCGAAGTACTCTTCGAAAGGGGAACGGTTGCGGTTGCGTCGGTTAAGTCGCTTCTGTCGGTTTCCGACGGATATGTAAAATTATACGAAAGGGGCACTATCATCGGCACTTTGTCAAGTATTGCCTGGTGGCTTGAAATATACTCCGCAATTCCGCTGTCCTTTGAAGTTTCCAAAAGATGCTGTGTGAGCGCGTTGGTGTAATACAGTCCCGATTGCAGACAGCCATAGGATATATTGCTCTTCTTTTGCAGAATAACCTTTACGCGCATATCTATCTTGCCGTCGTCGGAAAAGCTTGCCGAATCGCCGTTGTACTTGTACGGCAAACCCTTATAGTGGCTTGTGCCTAAGCTCGTCGTAATGTCAAACTCCTCGTCATGCGCATCCGTATAAATCGTATCGTTGGGATACCAAGTAAACGTGTGGCTGTCGCCCAAGAAGAAATCGAAGTCCGTGCCGTTTAAGCCGTCAACGTATTCCTCTTTGTCGGCATCCCACTTCCCGTTATATTTATCAAGCATTCCCTCGTCGTACTTGTCGCCAGCCGCCTTATACGCAAGGTTTAAAAATTCGTCTTGCGTCATATAGCCGTACTGTCCGAAGTTTAAGTCGGAAAACGCGTTTTTGCTTAATACCATAATAAGACTGTCTTTGCTTTCAAACATTTCTTTAAGCTCGGCTTCGGTAAAGTTTTTGGTTTTACCTCCCACGGTTGCAAGAATGTCGTACTGCGAAAGAATGTAGTCGTAATTATTGGGAATTTCCGCAAAAGTTGAAATGGTGTTGATTATGCTTGCATAGTTTTTGTACTGGGGCTGTTTTTCGAGTATCGAGGTATATGCAGCCCTAATCGCCGTTACCGAAAGGTTATCCGTGACGATTTTATGCTCCTTGGTTTCCTCGTTTACAAACTCCGCAACGGGGTGTGTAAAGTCGGTGAAGATATAGTTTGACATATCGAAGCCGTAATCGTACACGAGTGCGTTATAGTATTCCTTGGGCATAGCATCAACGTAATTTTTATAATCTTTCGTAATTACGTTTGTAAATACCGCGTTGTTGAAGCTCATTAAAGTTTCAAGCATAGAATCTACGTAAACCTTATCTTTAAGGCGGGGAATTTCTATTTTCTGCTGTTCGGAAGCGTTCATTAAAACGTCCATATCTATGGAAGTCACCGAAACGCTTAAAGGATAGCCGGAAAGCATATCGTTTTCCATATCGTCGATATAGCCTTGCACGCCCGCGGAAATAGCAAGCACCATCGAAACGCCTATAATACCGATACTGCCCGCAAACGCGACCATAGTAGTTCGCTTTATCTTGGACAGAAGATTTTTCAGCGAAAGCATAAACGCCATGCCGATGGACATCGACGATTTCTTTTTACTGCCCTTATTTACCCTAGGCTGCTCTTCTGCCTCGGCCTTAGCCGCGTTTTCGGCAACCTCGGCAATTTCCTCTTCCTCGGAATAGGGCATAGAGTCGTCGGTAACTTCACCGTCCAAAAGACGGATAATTCGCGTTGAATACTTTTCGGCAAGCTCGGGGTTGTGCGTTACCATTATAACGAGTCTGTCCTTTGAAATCTCTTTCAAAAGCTCCATTATCTGAACGCTGGTAACAGAATCAAGCGCGCCGGTCGGCTCGTCTGCAAGGACGATTTCGGGGTCGTTTATAAGTGCGCGTGCAATTGCAACCCTCTGCGCCTGACCGCCCGAAAGCTGGTTGGGCTTATTATGTATTCTGTCTTTAAGCCCCACTCTTTCAAGCGCCTCGATTGCGCGGCGGCGCCTTTCTTCCTTGCTTACGCCCGAAATGGTGAGCGCAAGCTCGACGTTCTGCAAAACCGTCTGGTGGGGAATTAAGTGATAGCTTTGGAATATGAAGCCTATCGAGTGGTTTCTGTAAGTATCCCAGTCCTTGTCGCCGAATTTTTTGGTGCTTACGCCATTAATTATAAGGTCGCCCGACGTGTATTTATCGAGTCCGCCTATAATATTAAGTAGAGTAGTTTTTCCGCAACCCGACGCACCGAGTATGGAAACAAACTCGTTTTTTCTGAAGCTTATACTTACCCCTTTAAGCGCGTGTACGTAGCCGTCCGCAACGGGATAATCTTTTTTAACGTCGGTCAGTCTTAACATAATTTCACTCCTTAACCAGATAATTCCAAATCCAAAACCGATTTCAAGGGTAAATTTTGGCTTATACTGCGTTAAGAACGCTTGCCGTACGTCCGTGTACGACTGCGCGTCCTTGCCTTGCCTAATCTCAAAATTTATCTCTTGAAATTGCAAGGCACTTTAACGAGCGGGCTTGCGATTGATTTGTGCGCGGAACGTGCGCACCTGTACAGAGATGTACTGGAAGCGCGCTGCGTGCGGAAAGCAACGCAATGCCGCCGTTAAAGCGATTTCGGATTTAGAATTATCTGGTTATATT
>CAMWLA010000026.1 GCA_947174975.1 uncultured Clostridia bacterium
GTCGATACCCTTATCGCCGATTTTGATTATTTCAACCTTGACGGTATCGCCGATTTTAACGACGTCTTCAACCTTTTCGACACGCTTGTCCGAAAGCTTGGAAATGTGAATCATACCGTCTTTGCCGGGTGCAAATTCTACGAACGCGCCAAAGTTCATAATTCTGACTACCGTTCCTACGAACATATCGCCGACTTCGGGGTCGTGAGCGATGCTCATAATTATAGCCTTTGCCTTTTCAGCGTTTTCGATAGGGCCGACCGTTGATACGTAACCTCTACCGCTGTCATCGCTGTTGAACTCGATTTCGGTGCCGGTTTCTTCCATAATCTTCTTGATTACGCAACCTTGCTTACCGATAACATCGCCGATTTTATCGGGATCGATTTCAAAGAAAATAATCTTGGGAGCGTATTTCGAAAGCTCGGGCGAAACTTCGGGAACGACTTCAAGCATTTTTGAAAGGATGAACTGTCTGCCCTCGTTTGCCTGGTTAATAGCGGTGTGCATAATCTCTTCGGAAATGCCCTTGATTTTGATATCCATCTGAATTGCGGTTATGCCGTTTACGGTACCCGCAACCTTGAAGTCCATATCGCCCAAGAAATCTTCAAGTCCTTGAATATCGGTTAATACCTTGAATTCGCCGGTTTCCTGATTTTTGATAAGACCCATAGCAACGCCCGCAACGGGTGCCTTAATGGGGACGCCCGCGTCCATAAGAGCCATAGTCGAACCGCAGACGGAAGCCATCGAAGACGAACCGTTTGACGACATAATGTCGTTTACCACTCTTATAGCGTAGGGGAAAGAATTTTCGTCGGGAAGGACGGGAATTAAAGCGCGTTCAGCAAGTGCGCCGTGACCGATTTCACGTCTGCCGGGGGAACGGAGCGCTTTTGCTTCGCCCGTGCAGTAGCCGGGGAAGTTGTAATGGTGCATATATCTCTTGCTGACTTCCTCGTCAAGACCTTCAAGCTTTTGCGCGTCGGTCAGCATACCGAGAGTACACGAGGTAAGCGTTTGGGTTTGTCCGCGGGTGAACACAGCCGAGCCGTGAACACGGGGAAGAACCGATCTTTCGCACCAGATAGGACGGACGTCTTTAAGTCCTCTACCGTCGGGACGAATGCCCTTATCGAATATCTTTGCGCGAACCTTTTCCTTTGTAAGGTAGTAAAGGCTGTCCTTGATTTCGCGGGTATTTTCGGGATAGATATCAGCAAAGTGAGCAAGTACTTCCGCTTCTGCTTCAGCTTGTCTTGCTTCTCTTTCTTGTCTGTCAAACGTTTCGATAGCCCAGTCGATTTTCTTGTCCGCAAAAGCTCTTACAGCTTTGTCAAGCTCTTCGGGAACGTGATAAAGCTCAATCTCTTTCTTGGGCTTGCCGACTGCGGGAACGATGTTTTCTTCGATGAATACACAAATCTTCTTGATTTCTTCGAAACCGAAGGTTATTGCGCCGACCATTTCGTCGTTGGTAACTTCGTCCGCGCCCGCTTCGATCATAAGGATAGCGTCCTTAGTACCGGCTAAATTTAAGTGAATTCTGCTCTTTTCGCGCTGAGCAAGGTCGGGGTTGATGACGTACTTGCCGTCTACAAGACCTACCACTACCGAACCCGTGGGGCCAGCCCAGGGAATATCGGAAATTGCAAGAGCAATTGACGAGCCTATCATTGCAAGAGGTTCGGGCGAAACGTCGGGTTCAACCGAAACAGCTTGCGCGATAACTACTACGTCGTTGAAAAGGCCTTTGGGGAACAGCGGACGAAGAGGTCTGTCGATAAGGCGCGAAGTTAAAATTGCCTTGTCGCTTGCCCTTCCCTCACGCTTTTTGAAACCGCCGGGAATTTTACCTATTGAGTACATCTTCTCTTCATAGTCTACTTGAAGAGGGAAGAAATCCATTCCGTCGCGCGGAGCTGCCGACATACATACCGACACCATAACTGCGGTTTCGCCGCAGCGAACCAAGCACGCGCCGTTGGCTTGTTCTGCATACTTGCCCGTTTCGACGACGACCTCGCGTCCGCCTACGGTAAATGCGAATTGTTTGTAATTTTTCATTGTTTACTCCTTTCTTTCTGTTCTTGTGCCTACCGCGCCGTCGCGATAGACGAAATATAAAGTAAAAGAGCGAGATATAAAAATACCCGCCCTCAACTTCCAAATTTTACTTTCTTAAATTTAAAGCAGCAATAATAGCACGGTATCTTTCGATATCCTTGCTCTTTAAATAGTCCAAAAGTCCACGTCTGCGGCCTACCATTTTAAGAAGTCCGCGGCGCGAATGATTGTCGTGAATATGCTCTTTAAGATGCTCGTTCAAGTGGTTGATTCTCTCAGTTAAAAGAGCAATCTGAACTTCGGGTGAACCCGTGTCGCCTTCCTTTAAAGCATATTTTGCAATGATTTCTGCCTTTTCCATTTAATTTATCCTCCTATGGAATATTTGCGAAAACAAAGCAAGCCGTTGAGTCTTCGAACCGCTTTGTATCCGTAACGAAAATATAATACCATACTTGGATAAAAATAGCAAATGTTTTACGCGTAATTAAAAAATTTTATTTGATTAATCATTAAACAGTTTGTTTCTTTCTTCTATTATTTTGTTGACTTTGTTTATATAAGTGGGCAAGTCTTTGGGGGATGCATAACGCTCAATTCTGTCTTCGCCGAAAAGCTTTTTGGAAATTGCGTTTGCGCCGACGGCGATATTGTCGGATATCTCTTCCATCACGTTGATATTATAGACGCACTCTTTACCGTCTTTGCACCAGCCGACGTTTTCAAGCCCGCCCGCCTGATATTTCTGACGGTACAGATAATAAGGCAAATACCCCGCTTTTGTCAAAAGCTTGTCGGACAAATCAACCATATCGGAAATGCCCGCGATATTAAGCCGTTTTATGCGTTCCTTTAATTTTGCGCCGGACTTTAACGAAAGGGTATGCACCGTGATATTTGCGGGATTTAAAGAAATAGCGGTCTTCAACGACTTTTCAAAGTCGGCAACGGTTTCGTCCGCAAGCCCCGCGATTAAGTCTAAATTTATATCGAAGCCGTATTTTTCAGCAAGACGGTATGCGTTTACGGTCTGTTCGGCGGTGTGTTTTCTTCCTATCGCTTCAAGCGTTTTATCGTTGAACGACTGAGGATTTACGCAAATACGCGTAACACCATACTTTTTGGAAAGCTTTAATTTTTCTTCGGTGAAAACATCGGGTCTGCCAGCTTCTACGGTGTACTCTTTGGGGTTAAGCCCGCTTAACGCCGTGTATATGCGCTTTAAGTGATTTTCTTCTAAAACGAAAGGCGTTCCGCCGCCTATGTAAATGCTTTTAAGGTTGGTTAAAAGTGGCTTAACCGCCTCAATTTCGCGCTCTAAGCAGTTTATATATTCTTCAACATAACCTTTGGTTGCCCCTATCGGCGCGGTTATGAACGAGCAATATTCGCACTTGGTAGGACAGAACGGAATGCTTATAAATAAGTTTTGCCCGCCCCTATCGGCGTAAACAGATTTCTGCACGGAAAGTATGCGCCCGACAAGCGCACACTTCCTTTCGCTTACGTCCATTTTGTTGAAAAGAGCGAGGAAATCGCGGTCTTCCGACTGTTCCATATAGGCAAGCTTTGTGGGTCTTATTCCCGTCAGCGCACCCCATACGAGAGAGCCTTTGCTTTTTGACAGCACCTTATAGAAGGCAAGCTTGCAAAACCTTTTAGCAAGGCGCTTGAAAATAAGGTCGTTTTCAAAATCGGCTTCTTCCTCGAAATCGTAAAATTCGCCGTTATATTCAATTGAGTTAAAAAATTTCCCGCACGAAAATTCGAAATAATGTGTGAAATCTTCCTCCTCGCTGTCAAACGCGCGGAGTACGTCCATTATTTCGGGGCGCAAGGTTTCGGAATTAGTATTTAACATATGGGTTGTTTTTGCGTTCGTATTCAAGGGTCGTTTCGCCCTCGTGTCCGCAATATACCTTTAAGTCGCCGTCAAGTGCAAACAGCTTTTTTATGCTTTTAGTAAGCTCGTTAAAATTACCGCCGAACAAGTCATATCTTCCGACGCTTCCGCGGAAAAGAGTGTCGCCCGAAAATAAGCAATCACCGCAAAGATAGCATACCCCGCCGACGGTGTGACCCACCGTTTCGATTACTTCAAAGTCAATTCCGCCGAGCGTAATTTTTTCGCCGTCCTTTAACGTCTTATAAATTTCAAATTCGGGAATGTACACTCCGCCGAAAACCGAACGGTTTTCTCTGCTGAAAATAAAGTCCTTTTCCTTCTCTCCGCAGTAAATCGGCACGCCGTGCGAGAAGAAAATTCCACAGCCGCCGACGTGGTCGAAATGTCCGTGCGTTAAAAGCACCGCCGCGGGGGTTAACCCCCGTCTTTCGCATTCGTAAAATACTCCCTCGTCGGCACAGTCGATTACAACCGCATATTTTCCGTCGGAAGTAACGATATACGAATTACAACCGAAGTTTTGGGGCAACACTTTAAAAATCTGCATTATTTCGTAGTCCTGAATACGTCGATTACGCGCTTATCCTTTTTGATACGGTTTACAAGTAAATCTATATCCGAGCGCTTATTGATTTTTATTCTGATGTCGAATTCGGCGTTATTGTCCTTGTTTACTCTGCCGTTTATCGTGGTCATACTAAGCTTTAACGCCGCGATTTCGGAAGATATGAACGCAACTATTCCGTTATCGTCCTCGGCAACGATTTTCAGTCCCGCGATAAACTCGGACTTTTCGCCCGTCCACTGCGCGGGCTGTAAGCGCGCGGCATCCTCGTTGATGATGTTCGGGCAGTCGGTTCTGTGAATTATAACGCCTCTTCCGCGCGATACGAAACCTACGATTTCGTCGCCAGGAACGGGGTTACAGCAGTGTGCAAAACGAATTAAAAGTCCGCTTAAACCCTTTACGGCTACGCCGCCCGTGTGAGTGGTTTTACCGTCCGAAATTTCGGTGACAGGCTTGGGAACTTCTTTCTTATAATAGTCGATAAGTTTGAAAAGCACGGAATTTACGCTGACCGCACCGTAACCTATTGACGCCATCATTTCGTTTACAGACGAGAAAACAAGCTTGTTTGAAAGTCGGTTGAACGACTCTTCGGTTAATAGGTCGTTAAGGTTGTACCCGCGCTTTTTTGCCTCCGCTTCAAGCATCGCTCTGCCGGTTTTGGCGTTTTCTTCCTTCATTTCGCGCTTGAAGAACGCGCGTATTTTGGCACGTGCCGAACCCGATTTTACAAATTTAAGCCAGTCCCACGAAGGTCCCTTTGCCGTTGACGAAGTCAAAATTTCAACTACGTCGCCCGTAATCAAAGTTGAATTTAAGGGAATTATACGACCGTTAACTTTTGCGCCCACGCACTTGTTGCCGACTTCGGAATGGATAGCATACGCGAAGTCGACCGGCGTTGCTTCCAAGGGCAAGGAAATTACCTTGCCGTGCGGGGTAAATACCAAAAGTTCATTGGAATATAAGTCGGTTTTCAAGGAGTCTACAAACTCCTTGGAATCATTTAAAGTGCCTTGCCAGTCCATTACGTCGCGGATCCACGCAAGGCGCGCGTCGAAGCTGGTTTCGCTCGTCTTTTGCTCTTTATAGCGCCAGTGCGCGGCGATACCGAATTCAGCCATACGGTGCATTTCTTGCGTACGTATCTGAATTTCGAAGTATTGACCGAAATTCGTGACGACCGTAGTGTGAAGCGACTGATACATATTGCGCTTGGGCGTTGCGATATAGTCCTTGATGCGCCCGGGAACGGGTTTCCACTGCTTGTGAATTTTACCTAAAATTTCGTAACATTCGTCGATTGTGGCGACGATTACGCGGACGGCGGATAAGTCGTAAATCTGGTCTAACGTCTTATCCTGCTTTTTCATTTTCTTGTATATCGAATAGAAATGCTTGGGTCTGCCGAACACCTCGCCTTTAACGCCGCTTTCCTTTAAAAGCTGTTTCAGCTCTTCAACGACGGTGTTTACGAAGGTTTTACGCTCTTCGAGTTTCTGATGTATGTTGGTAATCAGATATTCGTAGACGTCGGGCTCTAAGTATTTTAGACACAAATCTTCAAGCTCGCACTTGATCTGCGAAATACCGAGTCTGCCCGCAAGCGGGGTGAAAATTTCAAGCGTTTCCTTGGCAATGCGCTGCTGCCTTTCGGTTGAAAGGTAATTAAGCGAGCGCATATTGTGAAGCCTGTCGGCAAGCTTGATTATGATTACCCTTACGTCGTTTGCCATTGCAACGAAGATTTTACGGAAATTTTCCGCGTCCTCTTCCTCGTGCGAGGCAAATTGGATTTTATCAAGCTTTGTGACACCGTCTACAAGCGTTAAAATTTCGTCGCCGAAGCGTGCGCGCACGTCCTCGCCCGTTGCGGGCGTATCCTCGATTACGTCGTGCAGAAAAGCCGCCGCAACAGACGGCGTATCCATACCCAGATTTATAAGTATTTCGGCAACCGCGCACGGATGCGTAAAGTAAGGCTCGCCCGAGGCGCGCTTCTGCCCCTCGTGCATTTCCTCCGCATAGCGGTACGCGGAAATCAACAGCTTTCTGTCGTTTTCGGGATAGTTCTCAGAAATTTTATCAAGTACGGTTTTCATAGTTTTTGTTTAATCTTATTTATTGTGTTGTACAATTCGGAATTACTTAAATCAGTTTTAACACCGCGGAAAAGCTTGAATTTTCCGTCTTCAAACGAAATTAAGAGAAGCTGACGGAAAACCTCCAAAGCAAACGCCGTCTGCACGGCTGAGGCGCAAATTTCGCTTTTAATTGCAACTTCGCCGCTGTCACTGCCCTCGATAGCCCCCATATTAGTGAGAACTACGGAAAATATTTTTAAAAGGTCGCCCCTTTGCGCGGACAGAGGTTTTATATAATTATAGCCGCAAATATCGCTGCACATAATTACGTTTTTGCCGTCAATGCGGTATCTAACGCCGTCGGGCTGGCGGTCAAGGAAAATTATCCGCTTAAAACCGCTTAAATCGCAGTCCATGCGGGGCGAAACAAGCACAGTATCGGCAAGGTTGCCCGACGAAAGAGAAAACAGCTCGACTGGGAATTTTTCGATATTTTTGTAGTTTGCAAGCGTTGCATAATCGGTTGCAATATAAAGTGTGCCGTAATTTGCACCGCTTGACATGATTTCGTCTATTTCAGCGTGAGTTTTCTCTGAAATTTCGCAATCGCATTTGGGGCAAGCAAGCGTTAAAATATTGTTTACGGCTATTTCTTCCGCACAATGTTTGCCGGCGTCGCGATTTGTGATTACGTCGCGAACGTAGCCCTTGACGTACTCCCTTCCGCGGAATTTGGAAACGTTGTATTCAAAAACACAGCTCTTAGGTGCGTTACTTTCCAAAAGGTATGTGAATTTTGCACCGCTGAAAAACATAAGTTCTATCTTATCGTTCTTTATAGAAATATGCGGTGACAGAGGCTTTACGGGGTGAACTTCGGAAGCTTTTTCTTCTATCACGAACATCGGGCGGCGGTTGCCTACGCCGAAGGGTTCAAGCATTTCCAGCTCGTGCGCGAAGCGTTCGGAATAGCCTCTTTCAAGCTTTCCGCTGATATATACAGTATGCTCGAAATCGGCGGGCGAATAGTTTGCGGAAAGGTATTCGTTAAGCTCCTCTTCCAATTTTTCGAAGTTTTCGATTTCTATATTTACGCCCGCGGCTTGCGCGTGACCGCCGAACTCGGCAATGCACCCCTCGCAAGCTTTCAGCGCTTCGAATACGTTGATATTTTCAACCGAACGCACGCTTCCTTTAAGCATATTTCCGTTTCTGACAAACAGAAGCGCGGGGCGCGCGTATTCTTCCGCAAGGCGCGCGGCGACTATTCCGACGAAACCCGTGTTCCAGTTTTCGTCCCACAGCATTATTACTTTGCCGTATGCGCCCTTTTCCTTTATTTTCTGCTTTGCGCTTAAATACAGCTCGTCACAGTATTTCTGGCGTTCTATGTTGTACGCGGTAAGCTTTGCCGAAAGGTTGAAAATTTCGTTTTCGTCGGTTTCGGTAAATAGGCGCACCGCGGAATTAGCGTCCCCCATTCTGCCCGCTGCGTTTATCTTGGGCGCGAGGTTAAACGCAACCGTCTGCGCCGTAACCGCGCTGTCGTTCTTGGTGAAAAAGCCCGAATAACACGGACGGGGTTTATCGTTTATAAGCTTTAACCCTTCGCTGACTATATTTCTGTTTTCGCCGGTAAGCGGTACACTGTCCGCTACGGTGGCAATAGTTGCAAAATCGAGGTAACTGTAAGCGCTTTCGCCGTTGAGAGCAACGGCAACCTTTAACGCCACGCCGGCACCGCAGAGATTATCGTATATATATCCGTCGTTGAATTTGGGGTTAATACAAATACAGTCGGGAATAGTATCGGGCAGCTCGTGATGGTCGGTAACTATCACTTCCGCACCTTGCTCTTTTATGTACTCGACTTCCTCAGCGCAAGAAATTCCGCAGTCTACGGTAATGAAAAGCTGGGGAAAATATTCGTCAAAAATAGTATCTATAGATGTTTTATTAAGTCCGTAGCCGTCGCGGCGTTCGGGGACGAAAATTATCGGTTCTATTCCGAAATCGCACAGCGCGCGGTACATTATAGTCGACGCGCAGATGCCGTCGGCGTCATAGTCGCCGTAAACCGCAACCGTCCAGCCCTCGTCGCGGGCGCGGGTAATCAGCTCCACCGCCTCGGCCATGCCGCTCATTTTAAAGGGCGAAATGAACTGCTCGCGCGAAGGACGGATAAAAGAGATTATCTTCTCCTTATCGTCTATTCCCCTACCGTACAGAATTTTAACGGTATCTTCCAAAAGCCCGCATTCAAACGCGAGCTGTTTTACGGTATTAAGTTGTTCTGCCGAAAATTCGTACTCGGGTATTATTTTTTTCATAGTATTTAAATGAAATATAAGCAAACTTCGGTTTCTCTAAGCAAGCAGTACAAGGCGACTGCGCAAACCGCAAGGGAGCTTACAATGAAGTAAGTGTCGTACCGATGCCGAGGGTTCCCTTTGGGAAACGGCATACCGCAGCGGTGCGTAAAGTCAACGCCGTAATGCACCGCTTAGAGGAAGCGAAAACACAAAAGGCGGGACTTAGCCCGCCTTTTTGTTTTATCGATTATTTCTTACTTTTAGAGCGGGCTTTGACTGTATCGCCTATACGCTTAATTCTGGTATATACGGGCGGAACAAAGAACACCGTACCGTACATTGCGGAAGCTACGCTTATTATAGCGAGCAGCGCGGGCGTCAAAATTGTCAATGCCGACATTGCGCTTATTGAAAGCATTACGAATATCACTACCGCCACAGTTGCAATTCCTACAACGGAATAGAGAATACTTTTGAAGCTTTCGGAAACTGAGATATCAGTCTGCTCGTCGCCGTCAAGCTTTGCAAAATTCTCTTTCTTTAAGTTGCGGCGATATCTGTCGAAGATAAATCCGCACGCAATCATAGTTACGAGTACCGTCAACGCGCCGAACGCAACCGCCGAAATGCCGACGGGCACACGAGTTATTGCAAGTAAGGATACGTAAATCACGAGGTTATGGACGTTTGCAAGGAACGCCGCAAAAGCCATAGTGACTTTGTAGCGAATTAAGAAATATAAGAACTGCAAAACTATTGCAACGACTATTGCTATTGATGCAAAGGTTAAAACCTTTCCGCCGTTGAGCTGAGTTGCAAACGAATGGAAAGCTGCGTAGCTTTGCGCGGTTTCGACTTTCTTTTCAAACTCGCTTTGAATACCTGTTACGGTTTCGGCAAGTTTAGCTTCGTCAACGCCCTTAGAGAATTTGTAGATAATTCTGCCGCCTTCGGAAGTGTCGCCCGAAGCAACAGCAAAATAGCTCACTCCGGCTTTATCAAACACGCCGTCGCAGATATCCATTACTTCCTTTTCGTCGCTATAATCGACGTAAGCGTAATTTACTTCAACGGTGTTGTAGCTTTTGAATTCCGCGCCGAAGTTGAAATATCCGTCCGCCACGAAGTGACAGATAAGCCCTACGGCCACACCTATCACCGCCAAAACGGTAGATATTATTATAAACAAGTGCATTTTGGAAGAAAGTTTCAAATTAGTCATCTTCAAGTTCCTCCCTCTTAAATCCGCAGAATGCAAACTTGTCGCGAACGGTTGAAGATACTACGAACCACATAAACCGCGTGAACCAATAAAGGAGATACGAAGCGATTGATGCAATGAAGAATATCAATCCGCACGCCGCAAGCTCGCCTACGCCTACGAGCGCAAGTATGAGCGATACCGCAACGAGTACGATATGAAGTTCGAGTATGCCTTTCAAAAGGCTCTTATAAGCAGACTTTACAGCCGACTGCATCGTCTTGCCCTTTTGAGTTTCTTGCCTTACTTTTTCGAAAAGAACGAAGTTCGATCCGCACAGAAGCGCAAGTCCAGCCATTGCAAAGATTGCCCCCGTTACAGTAAGCTGAATACCTATAAGCATAAGCGCAACAACTATCGTCAACGAATACATTATAATGACGATTGCGTTAACGAAGCCGAGCATTCTGTATCTTACTGCCGAATATACGATAGCCGCAACTATTATAGCCAACAGCGAACAGAAAAGGAATATCGCCGCATTGTTGCCCAAAGCGGGGCTTGTATATATGATATCGATATCGTTTGCGGTGCCGTAATCAAGAGTGATTGCTTCACCGTCTATGCACGAATTGAGAACGGTTGCATAGTTTATTGCCGTCTGCTCGTCGGGAACGGTGATAAGGAAGCTTTCTTGTGAAATCTCCTCTTCCAATCCCAGCGACAGCAACTGGCTGTCTCCTACGTAGAAGCCGACCGCCTTTTCGTTGCTTGCCGCGGAAACTCGTTTGGAAATATCTTCAAACTTCTCAACGCCGACTTTCGTCAGATCCACCCTAACGTAATGTCCGCCGCCGCGTGAAAGCTTTTTAAAGCCCTTGAAGTACGAATTAACGTCGTCGTTAATTTTTGTTAAAATTTTGTCGTGTCCCTCGCCCACTTCGCTGTTTCGAAGTGACAGTTCGCCGCCGAAAGCCATGTTTTTGATTGCATTGCTTACAATCGTCTGCTTGTCCGTACGGGAATTTTCCGATTTGGTATGTTCCGTATCGCGATAATCGGAATACGAATAATTGGTGGGAACGGAAACGACTAACGTCAAATCGTCGCGTACCGATACGGAATATGACGAATAGCCCTTTTCACCGAGGCGCTTGGAGAGTATTTCCGCGTCGTGCTTGACGCTTTTAATAAGCTCCTTTCCGTCCTTGTCGTCGACGAGAACTTCTTGCTCAACGTAAAGGTTGCCGATCTTTTCATATTTTTCAATATATTCGTCGTGCTTCTTCTGCGCTTCTTCGACTTCTTTGCTATTATCGTCGGTTTTTTCGGGAACTTCGGGAATGCCGAAATTATAGTCGGCTTCGGAAATTACGCCTTTCGGATACAACACAGCAACGGCTTCGCCCGTAAGGTCGCCGCCCAAATTGATACTTGTTATAAACGAATTGTATTTATTTACCTTGCCAGATCCCGCAACGGGGAAAGACACGGTGGCAAAAAATGCAAGAACTACGATGGCTGCAACGAGTATCGCCGTTATTATTGCCGATTTTATTTTGCCCATTTATCTACTCCTATTTGTAATTAAAACTTATTAACTACACCATTATATAGGAAAAAATTTTTTCCGTCAATTAATTATTGTTTTCAAGCCCGCATTTTTTTAATTTTTGTCGTCTTTTTTACGAGCTAAGGCGTGCATACCGCACTCTATACGCTTTTTCATCATTGCGCAAGTCACCGGATAGGGTTTATTTACGTTTCCCATAAAATTGTAGTTGTTTGCACTGCAGCCGCCGCTACATATAAATTTTGCAAAACAATTATCGCAGTCTTCACGCGTGAAAAGGCTGTTTTCTGCAAAGCTTTTGCGGATATCCTTTTTAAGAATGCCCTCTTTAACGTTGCCCATCAAAAAATCCTTATTGCCCGCAAACTGATGGCAAGGATATATAT
>CAMWLA010000027.1 GCA_947174975.1 uncultured Clostridia bacterium
GGTATAGAAAAGCCCGCCAAGAATTGCAGTTCCAAGCGTGAACCCATTTTTCAAGAGCATTAACGGCACGCTTATGCTCGGAATTATATTATTAAATTTTTTTGCTGCCGTTGTCTGCATACTTTACCTATTGATTTTTATATCCACTCAATTTTTGTTTTGCCTTTATTGCCTTTTCGCCATACGAACCATGCATACGCAACCGCGCTGCCGCCGCTCGCTTTCATTCTTTCAAAATCGCCGTTCTTTGCGCACTGGATCCGTTCGCTGAAAACGTATACGCGTTTCGGCGGGAAATCTTTGAAAATTTCATTAAACCGAGCTTTCCCTTCTAAAAAGGTCAGCTTCAAAAACATACAGCACTTGCAACGAATCGGTAATAGTTTCAATGCTTTTAAAACAAATTCTTTTGCGTATTTATACGGCGGATTCGTTACAATATCGAAGTTTGAATCGAACGGGCTTTTTTCTGCCTTTAAAAAGTCCAAGATATAAGAAAAATCGTGATATCCTCTATCTACAATATCCGTGCTTACCACGGTAATGCCGTTTTCGGTAAGGCGCCTTGATAAATGCCCAGTACCGCAAGCACATTCCCAAACGCGATCGTTTAGCCATTCAACCTTTAAAAGCTTATCTATTGCAAGCGGGTCCGTCGCATAAAAGTCATTTTCTTCGCGCTCTACTTCTGAATGGTTTGACGCGCCTATCGATTTGTATATCGAAGTTTTGTTACCCGTCCAGTCTTTCATAATTACTCACTCAAATTTAACAAGTCGTGTTCTTCAGCAACTGATAACTTCTCATTATTCAGCCACATATCGAAGTACTCTGCTCCCGTCTTAAATTTGTATTTATTCGGTAAGCCTTGCGCGTTTCTCATTTGGATAATATCGTCTGCAAGCTTTACAAAACGCTTTTCAAATCTTGGATATTTTGCAAGTTCTGCTTTTCTATCGCAAGTGCTTGCCATTGGGCAACAAATACAACCGACGCGCTTAAACCCCTCATAATAAAGCGGATTCACTTCAAGACGTTCACCACCGATATAGTCCCAAAGATAATCGTCAGACCAATACGCAAGCGGGTTCACAAAAAAATAGTGATTTGTATAACAAGCTCCCGTTTGCTTTACGTCCTCTGTATTATCGAAATGAAAATTTTGTTTATCCTTGTAGTCCTCGCGGTTGCGCGTTTCGATACTATCACGATATAAAGCACGCTTGACGCTTTCTGCTTTTCTTACACCGAAGCTACGAAGCGCGAACCGCAGTTCGGCAATATCGTCCCGCTCTTTAAGATTTGCACAGCAAAAACGGGTTTGACGTAACGGTAACATTTTCTTTTCCAAACACAGCGACCAAAAGTTTGTTTTTGGATAATAGATTTTGCAATTGATTCCTTGCTCTTCCCATTCCTTAAATTTGCGCCGTATATAGTAAACCGTTTCGGGCATATCAAGCGTGGTATGATTATGTACTACGCAGAATTTGACGCCCGCTCTACGGAATAAGTGAACAAGCACATCACTGTCCTTTCCACCACTATACCCGACTACGTATCCAAGCGGGTTACGAAACAGTGCGCCCTCTTCAAAATCTTGTATAAGCTTTATGCTTTTATTAAGCATTGACTGCGGGGTTCCGTCGAATATTGATATCTGACCTTGCAAATTAGCCTCCGAAAGACAATAAATTCGGTTGATAGTTCATATAAAGCTTTTCAGTTCTGATTTTACCCATTTGCGCCGTAGTTTTTTTCTCGGCTGTAAACCAACCTTTTAACGCTTCGTTATAAAGCTCGTTATCATACGCCGATAGACAGATTTTTGAATTGCTGTTCTTTATAAGCGCCAAAAGCTCCACGTGTTCTTTGTCCGTCATTTCAAACTTGTACATGTTTCGCTTACGTAATCTCTGAAGGTAAGGCGGGTCTAAATATATTAGTGTGTCAGAATTGTTGAAACTTTCTATCAGCTCGAACGCTGATTTGTTCTCTATTTGCGCCATTTTTAGTCGTTCGCAAATTTTGAGTACCGTTTCGGGCAGTTTGCACCACTGCTCTGCACAACGCGGGCTGTTATAGCTCTGCGAATGCCGCCAAGTGTTTAGATTACTGTTAGTAGTTCCGAAAGATTGGTGATGACGTACAAGGAAGCGCCGCGCCCGTTCCACTTCGTTGCCGGTGATTTCTTTGCAGTTGACGTATTCGTCGCGCGCCCACGGCGTGAACTCTAACGCTTGTGCAAGTTCTTCCTGTCGTTCTCTGCATACTTTGAAAAGGTTTACAATATCGCCGTTAATGTCGTTTATTGTTTCCAGATACGACGGTTCTTTTTTGAAGAAAACCCCGCCACTACCGAAAAACGGCTCTAAGTAGACCTTGTGCGGCGGTAAGTGCGAAATTATCCAGTCCGCTATTCGCCACTTCCCACCGGGATATTTCAATATTGCAGTCGTATCACTCATATTTTATCCTTCAGACGTTAAACTACCTTTATAATTGTCGGGTTGAGCTTTAACCCGTTGCCCTCGTAGATAATTAAGCCGTGTTGTTCAAGTTTGTCGCATTCGCGCTTGACGTCCTTCCACTTGATCCCTAAGGCGGCGGCAGCGGCAGAATAATCAAGCCGTCGTAAATTCCCGCCTTGCACTCGGAAAATGTATTTAACGAGATTTACTGCATACGGTGAATATACTGCTTGCTTGTACAGCTCTATCATATTTATTTGTGCCATAACTACCCCCTTCTTTAAGATTTTTGGGCGTGTACAAATTCGCCCACTTCGGGGCAAATTTGTACAGTTATTATGCGGTTTCGATTTCCTTACCGAGCAATAATGCCCACGCTTCGCGGAGCATTTTTTGCCCAGTTTTTTTATGCGGTCGGATTTTTAAACTCTTCCGCTCTGCCTTTGCGCCGTGCATAATCTCTGTCTTGGTCAAAGCAGCGAAAACGCCGAGGCTTCGCCAATCGGCGTTTCGCGCCTTGACACTTCGACTGAGATTACACGACTTTGCCGTGCACGTGCTTTTGCCTAAACTGCCCACTCGCAAGCTCGGAGCAGTTTAGACCAATATCCCGACTTTTTCTGTGTACGGCGCAAAGGCTTACTTTATTAGCTAATAAAGTGGTATTCGGCTCGCGTCCGCGCTTTTGCGGTTTATTCGGTCGCGACTTCGTCACCGTCCTCTTCTTGCGGTTCGAGTTCGTCCGTTTCCTCGTCAGCTTCGGGCGGTTATTCCTCTTCGACCGGCTCTTCCGGCGCGGCTTCGTCACCGTCCTCTTCTTCCAGTTTTTCCAAATCGTCACAGTTTTCAATTTCGTCCGTTTCTTCGTCTGCTTCGGACGGTTTTTTCTCTTTGACTGGCTCTTCGGCGGGTTTGCCCTTTTCAAGCTGTTCTCTGAGCTTCAAGATTTCCCAATCCGCGGGCTTTTTTGCTTCCTTGACTGCATTCAAGCAAGTTATAAGCCGTTTTACAGCTTCTTTCTTCGCTTCTGCCGTCAGTTCCTCGACTTTTGCCCTCTCCTCTTGCAATTCTGCATTAAGTCGTTGCAGTTTAGCTTCTTTACTCTCATAGCTTACTGCTAAGCCCGATATTATCTCTTCGAGTATGGCACGCTTTTTCTTGCGCATTCTCGGCAAGTATGCACGCAACATTTCAAGCTGCACCGCGTAAGGCTCAAGCTCTTCTTCTGATTCTTCTTCCAATATCGGCAATTCGCTTTCTTTTTTGTAGAAATAAGCCCGTGCTTGTCGGCTCACAAGTTCGTCTAACAAAATTGCTGCTTGATTTCGGTGCAGTTTAAACGGCCAATACCAATTACGCCAACGACGCGGAGTTGTTATACTTTCTAACATATCTTGCCGCATATGCTCCACTTCGCATTCTAAGCGGTTTTCTCGCTGCTTTTTCGCGATTTGGCAGACATACGACGTATATATCACGCTTTCCATATAAGCGCGAAGTTCAGACTTTGCGCCGGCAGTACTTTCTTGCATATCGGATAACATTTGATTATACGAATCTGTTAATTTTGTCAGCGTGTCATTTGATATGTAAAAATCCTCGTGTTTGCCTAACGTGAATTTCGGAAGTTTATCGCGTTTTTTGAGCATTGCTCTTTGTTCGTCGTCCGTCATCGGCAATACTGGAATATTATCCGTATTCTCTTGCATTTTTCATTGCTCCGTTTTGTGTTTTATTTACTGCTTGCTGATTACTGCGCTTTCGCCACCATTCGGGTTTTTCACGCATATTGAATTTAACTAATGATTCCGGAACAGCTTTTACTTCTCCCGTGGTTTTATACTCTAACAAGGTGAAATTCTCTTCCTCTGAAGGTACGAAATCTTCCTTACAGCTCCGGCTGTTATAGCACTTGAATATATTTCCCTCGTGCGTGTAGCTCGTTTCTCTGTAACGCGCGTTCCCGCCCTCTATGTAAGTTTCGTAATCTTGCGAATTGTCGAACTCGCGACAGTACCACGTAGTCTGCAAAATTCTGCCGTACGCGTCTTTGACGTTTACAAGTCGCTGCACTTCGATAATCTTCTTCGCAAGCTCTCTTATATTCAAATCTATTAACTTACCGCGCTGCACGTCAATAAATATATCAAGCCAGTAATGCCCGTGAGTTTCGAACCAACGGCTGACATAATCTGGCATTGTTGCGCTTTCGCGGCTGTCCCAATAACGCTGTCCTTCCGTGATATGCAATTCACCGTAAGGGAATATGCGTTGCACGGGTCCGTCATTGTGCGGTAAACCGAGATAATAAGGAAATACCTCATAAGGTACAAACTCTTTTTTATAGCCCGCGGGGAAATGCGCTTCATAATTTGTATAAATCGGCGTCTGTTTCGGCAAGACAAGCTTATTTATGCGGTTTTCGTTTGAAATCGTAAGTTCTGTAATACACCGATTGAAACGCAAGCTTCCGTATGCATGATACGAGCATTTCGCAAAAAACGTATTTAACGCCGTTTTACCGACGCGGGGCTTACCCGTTATAATTACAATCACGGAACGCTTGCCCCCTCTTGATAGCTTAGTCTAATTTAAAATGTAAGTGTATAGTTCTGAGCTTTGCATTGTCCGGCAACTGCTCAGTAACTTGCTTTGTCACGCTCTTTGCGGTGTTGGTCTGCGGCTTTCGCTTCTGAGGAATGATAATATTTATCTGTTCTTCTTTGCTTCTGCCGCGTTTGGGCGTTTCGTTCTCATAGTCCCAATTCGGTTTAAGCGCTTTCGGCTTTGCGTTCTTTTTTGTTGCTTTCGGTTCGGTTTTCTTAGTAACTTTTTTCGGCGCTGCCTTGGGCTTTGTCGTTTTGGTTGCTTTAACCGCTTTCTTCGGCGTCGCCTTTGCCGTCGTCTTCTTCGCTGCGGGCTTTGCCGTAGTCTTTGACTTCGGCTTCGTTACCTTTGTCGACTTCTCGGACTTCTTCGCGCCCGAAGTGCGATTTGCTGTTTTCTTAGGTTCTTGTTTCTTCTTTTTCTTATCTGCCATAATTTTGCTCCCTTTTTACTTGACTGAATTTTTTTAAAGTGATATTATAATAGTGGTCTTTGAAATACAAGAACACCACAACCCTAAGGGTTGAATGCCGGTAAGGCTGAAATGCCTTGCACCTTGTCGGGATAACCAAACCCCGACCCGAGATAGCTGGTTAAGGCTATCTCATTTTTTTTGCTTTAATTTAGTTATTTTTTTACGATTTTCACTTGCAATCTTGCAGTGATTTAAAACTTTGTCCCGAACTGTTTCAACCTCGTTCGCGGACAAATCGTACTCTTTGCCGTTCTCGATAAACTTGATTCCGTCTATCTTTATCGGATTCCCCTCGTTGTCCGTAATCTCAACAAAATGTTTGAAACGAGTTTTCTTTTTGTTACCCTTTTTGTAAGTCGGCAACGCCGTAGTATTTGGTTGAATTTGCGTCGAAGTTCTAACGACAGCAAGCTCATCGTTTGAATTACTGTCTATTATGATAATAAGTCGCTTTTCTTTCGGCTTTGTTGACTTGCCTTTTTTGTCGATTGGTAAGTACTTGTCTTTTGTTTTAATTGTCCGACCGTTCGGAACTTTCCTTGAAACGTTCTTATCCGTCTTTTTAGACGGCTTTTCTATTGCCTTCTTTACACGCTTCAATTTTGCCGTCTTGGCGGGCGTCTTTGCAGACGCCCGCTTTTTTGACTGCTTTTTTACTTCTTTTTTCATTCGTCACCCCACCGTCGCGCTTTACACATTTTCCAAAGCTTCGCAAGTTATTCCGTTGCCTTTGTAATAAGTAACTTCGGGCTGTGGTGCCGTCGTGCTGTTTTTGATATATTTTTCGATATATCCTTTGACGGTAATTTTTGCGCCCTTTTTTAAATCGCCGTAACACGTGAGATTGCTTTCGTCGTAGTTGATACTAAGTATCATAAGTGCGCCTTCGCTCTTCGAAGTCTTATCTTCCGAATATTCGTCAACTATATAAACGAAACCGACACGGTTATACCCCTTAGAGGTTTGGTCTGTTCCGCAGTCCACTATGTAACCCGTCACGTAAACTTGTTTTGGAGTTACGCCGTCCTCTTCCATATAGTAATTGTCCTTCTCGCTGCCCGCTATCGCGTTACCGATTTCAATAACGTTTGCTGCCGTAAAAGGATCTTCTTGCGTTCCTTGGTGCATCGAAATTTGTGCGGGCTTCGCCGGAACTATTCTGTCAAAGCTCACCGATTCGGTTTTACTTCCAACCGTAACGGAAGCCGTAAGCGTGTAAGCTATTGCTTGCTCTGCTCTTGTAACGCTTACCGTTACTAATTTCGATGATTCGTCCATTGCACCGACTTGCACATAATCTTGCAGATTGTTGAACGCGTCAGACGTAACTGTCCAAGTTACCGGATACGGCGTCACGTCCTTGGTCTTAACTACTCCGAAAACCTCGTAATCTTCCGGCGATTCCGTGCCGGCAAACTTATCAAGGTAATTACCCTTAAGAATTTTGATAGCGTCTTTTGCACGGTTTTCCGTGTCATCGTTCGTCGGTTTATTTCCGCAACCTACGAACGCTATTGCTGTGATTGCAACTAATGCAGCAGTTAAAATTGCGCTGAATATTTTTTTCATTTTTTGCTCTCCCGTTAGTAATTTAATTTGTTTTAGTTGACGGTTCTTTACCTTATTTACGCGCTTTAGTTTTGCCGCTTGGGCGGGCGTCACTTTCGACGCCCGCTTTTTTGACGGCTTTGATTTTGTTTGTTTTCTTGCCTATCAGAAGATGATGCCGCCGCTTGTGTCGGGGTCGAATGAAGGATTTCCCGCGGGTACGTACATGTATTGAGGATTAACAAGAATATCCGCATAAAAAGTATATGTAATTCCCGTAAGTTCACCGGTAAACTGCACCCATAATCTTGACGTTGTTACCTTCTTGTTGTAATTATTAAGTATTGTTGAATATTTTTCACCGGCATAATATTTACAATCATCGTTAAGCTTACGCACAAACGTTCCGTACACGTTTGTTGTAGTACAAAGAAGAGATTCATCGAAAAGACCAAAATTAGGAATATCGTCTTTCAATGTAAGCGCATCGTCCCAATCTTGAAGAGGATGTCCGTCTGTCCAAGAAATTTTAACATTGGTTACATTTTCGAAAATAGTTCCGGCAGACCAATCGTCCGGGTCATCACAAGACGTACCAATACAAAGTTTATCCGCGTGGATTGCCTCATCGACAAAAAATTCTATTTTTCCGCCGGTAGTTGTTAACCACCAACTTTTCTCCACGTCATCATAGTCGTCAAGAATACAAATACCAATTCCTTGATATCTATGTACATAATCAGCTCGTATCGTACAATAAGCTTTGGAACCGTCGTTTGCGGATACGCTGCCGTTTGCTGTCGCTTTTATGGTTATGGGATAAGCAAACGCTTGCAGACAAGAAATAGTGAACTGCTCGCCCGACTGAACCGTTGTTGAAGAAAACATAATGTAATCTGACACGTTTAAATTTTTAACCGCCCAGTCGGACGTAAACTCAGCCGACAGCGTTATTGACTTATCTGTCGCTTCGTCGTGGTTTACAAGCGTTACCGTTGCGACGTGTACGCTATCTACGTTTTGAGTATCGATTTCATACTCTTCGTACTCGGAAACTCTAAGAGCGCGAGTTTTGAACCGCGCACCGCGGTTTTCACCGCTTGATAATTGCATAGAGTTTGCCGAGGTGTTGATTTCTGAAGGTCCCGTGTCGCTCGGCATCTCCGCTTGTACACCGCCCTTCTTATACTTCCAGTCAGTCGCAGCACCGTACCCAACGGCACCGCCGCCCGCAAGCATGATTGCACTCAGCACTAATGCGCCGATTGCCTTTGCGATTTTACTTTTCTTTTTTGTTTTTGTATTTTTCATTTTTAATTCCTCCGAATTTTTTATTTTTTTCTTATTGCTTTAAAAATAGCTATACAGATAAAAATTGCTGTTACTACTGCAAACACAATGCACGCATAGTTGAAATATTTCAACCAGCTTTCAAGGAACTCGAATTTATCCGTAAGACTTCCGAGCGTTATTCTTAAAATTACCGCGATACACAAGCAGACGAAACTTCCTATCATTCCTATCATTCTTTCTCTACCCCCTTATCTATAATTACCGTAACTATAACCGCCCCCAACAGCGCGCCAATTATGGCTACGCCATAACGCCAAAACTCAAAGTCCGGCGTAGTAATCACTGGGTGATCAAGCGGAGGCGCTATATCTATTGGTGACATAACAACGGGTATTACGGTTTCAACGTCTTTCAGTTTGAAAGTAACGTCAATTATATCGAAGCCGAGCTGAACCCAAGTTTGACAAACAAATGCGTTCGTATTTCTTTCTGCCCAATACGTTCCCCATATCGGTATTCCGCCGTCGATCGGTCTTATCAATCCTTGCTTGAGTTCACATACAACTTGCTCGGCTGAAAAATATTCTGACTGCATATATCTAAAGAGATATACCGTTTCGTCACGCTCATCAGCTTCCGTTACATAGTCGCAAAATTTATCGTAATCGATTTCGTGAATATAGAATTCGTTACAAAATGCAGTTTTATCGTTTATTCTTTTGATATCGTCTACCGTAACTTCTTGAATAGGACAAATTGAATACTCTTTTGTAAATGCGACGTCAGCAGATAAACCGTAAAGTTTTTGCCACAAAGTTTTTGAAGAATATTTTACACCGGTCAATTTAAAATCGTCGTCATCTGCAGAAATGGTTTTTTCAGTATACTCGTCGTCTACTTTTTCAAAAAGTACACTGTCAAATCTTTCATCAACAAGCTCAGTGCTGTCCGAAGAAAATCGTTCGGTATAAGTTTCAAACCAGCCTTTTTCGCCTCGCTTTCTATTACCTACAAGTTCTTCAGCTGGAACTGTATAATTATCCGCAGATCCGCTTTCTGCATAAAAGACATACCGCAAATTTGAAATAATGTTCTCTACGTTGTCCGCATAATTGTAACCGTGAGAGTACTTTACAAAATAAAATCCGCCCCAAAATCTGCCATCTTGATTAGTATGAAACCCATACTTCCCGCTTGCTTCTTTGCCTATCCGATCATAAAAATAATTGTAATCTTCTTTGTCGCCCGTTATAAGCATAGGCGCGGTATACGCATTTAACCACTTAGCGTGAACCTTTGTCATTTCACCGCATTCTTCTATAATTTCGTTTGGTACAGAAAAATAAACTGAATGCAAAGTGTCTTGTCTATACGCTGAGCCATTCGTTCCTTCGGGTCTATAAGCAGTAGAGCGCACGTCAAGAGAAAGGCATTTTTCCAATTCATCGGTTATATATGTAAGTGTACAGTCTTGCTCCGCTGTTGGCGCACACCCCTCGGCGTAGCCGCTGTATCTATAAGTTACTCCGACCGAATATTCTTCGACTTCCTTGTCGAGCATAAGCTGAAATCCGCTGACTTCGTATACACGTTCGCTACTCTTAACTCGGCTTAAAATGCCTTGCTTCTGAACCGAAGTCAAGTCAATCTTGAATTTCAAAAACAGTCCTTCAGCTCCGCTGTTCAGATATTTTAGCTTGTAATTATTTGAAAAACTTGAACTTTGGTCACCGCCGGTCCTTATCTGTATGCAATTCTTTTCGCTCGTAAGGTTGAACGCCGTTCGCGCGGGATTGTAAACGTATATGTAAAGCCCGAAGTATGACTGTTTCTCGTAAACCGACGAATAGCAAAATTCTATAAACGAAATTACTTGTGGGGAACCGCCAGCGCTGTAAGGATAGTCCGACAAATCAAACTTCTTGCCGTTCACGGTTGAACCCTCTAAATCGTCCATAACGTTTCGCTGTTCGTAAATCGCTTGACGTGTATCGAGCGTAGACGCCTGCGCGGAATAATATCCGTCCGTTATAACACCCAGTGCCAAAAGCATAAGCGTTAAAACGGTTATTAAAATTGTTTTAAGTCTTTCCATATCTCACCTTAAAGCACTTTGCTTGCAATAATTAAGCCAATTAATACGCCGATCACTACTCCGCCGACTAACCAAAACAGTCGTTTAATTAATTTCCAAATCACAAGCAAAAACATTTCTCTACCCTCAATCCGCCGAAGATTCCTACTTAAATAAAATTTTTAATATCGACATCACTTTCGCCGATATTAAACATAACCCGCGCGGACTTTACGCCCGCCCGCTTTCTTCTCGCTGCCGCGCACAGTTCGGCGGCTTCCTCGGTTGCAAACCGTTCTTCCGAATAACCGAACCGACCGCTTTCATATGCAGTAAGCACAAAATAATATCCGTTGCTCATTTCTTGCCCTTGCCTTTCTGCTGCGCAAGATTCTTTTTGTATTTCTTGCATAAGTCGTAATCGAAGTCGCACATAAGCGACGTTCCCGTCGGCTTGCCGGTTAGATTGCAAACCTCGCAATTCTTTTTATCGTCAAACTTTATATGCGGACACCCGCTCAATATAATGCTCATTCCGTCACCCCGAACAAATTTCTGTGTAAAGCCGCGAAGCTTCAAAAGCTTCTTGACAGTCAAATTCGTATATATCGTCAATGTCGCAATCAGAAGTGTTTCCGAACTCGTCTGTCATTGCCTCTTTAATTAAGCGCTGCGCTTTTTCTTTACTTTCGGCGTAACAACCTAAACCGTCAAATTGATTAAATCCACGATAAGCATAAAATTTACTCATTCCGTCACACCGCCCGCTCAATATCGTTTGCTTTTATTAACACGCTTAATAGCAATAAGCCTACTCGAAGTGGTACGCCCCAAATAGCGTTTGCCGTTATTACATTCGACTTCATAATTAACAGTCTTTCCCGACTTGGAAGGTTGAAGTTTTGTAAAGCGCTGCGTTTCACCACCCGTACAGATCATAACGTCACCGACTTTTAATTCGTCTGCGGGTATTGCCCACACTTTGCCATAACTCGTAACATGTATTAGCTGTGGTTTGGAATTTTTCATACTTTTAAATCTACTCCTTTTTGTTGTGTTAACATAAAGTAACGGCGCAAATGTTCCTCAACGCACCGTGCATGACTTAGCGCGTCGATAAGCTGCCCATTGCCGGAGCTGTTTGGAAGCGCGGAAATTTTCGCCTCTAACTTGTTAAGCTCTGCTTTGATTTCGTTAAATACTTCTTCGCTCATTTTTTTACCTCACTTAATTCAAGAAAATTGACACGCAGTTTTGCAAAACTTAATTCCTTTTCAGTCTTTTCATAAGCCCGCAATGCCGAACTGCGAGAATTATATTGTTCTTCAAACACTTTTCTGCGTTCGGAAATACCGCCACCAATAACCTCATAAACAAGAAGCCAAGCCATATTTAAACCGCCTTATCCTTCTGCGTTATCATTTCGGCGGCGGTGCAGTCCGTTCCGCGCCGCCGCGTACTTTGGTAACTTTTTGAAGAAAAAATGCCGTGTAGTCTGATTAATCTTCTTTGTCCGCTTCATTTTTCGCAGCGGACATTTTTTCTGCTTCGAATTTTTCTACCTCTTCACCACTATCACCATAATACAAGCGAATTAATTGA
>CAMWLA010000028.1 GCA_947174975.1 uncultured Clostridia bacterium
GTCGATTCCGTTATCCTTTGAAGCGAGCTTTACGAAGCCTTCCACGAACATTCCGTAAGGGAACGAAGAAGTTATGTACTGCTTATCCTCTTCGGACATCGTGTAAACGACTTCTACCTTCGCTTCACTCTTGCCTTTTACTGTAACTACGTTGTCGGAAGCCTTGCCGTCAACGGTAACTTTCATGCTGCCGCCGAGCATATAAGCTTTTTCCGCAACGTGGTTTTTATCCGACGTGGAAACGCTTTCGGTCATATTGTCAAGCGAGATATCGTAGCTTATGACGTCGTCGCTTAAATTTTTAACGTTGAAGCTAAGCGTATAAACGCCCTCTCTGGCCTTATCGTCGCCAAGCTCTAACTTGGGTCTGTCCTTGCCGTCAACCGTTATGATAGCCTTAGTGTTAACTGCGTTGTAGAGGCTTGCAAGTCCCGCGCCTTGTTTTCTGGGCGAATAGGGGTTGCCTTCCTGGTTTTTGATAATCGTTGCGGTAGACATTAAAAGCTGATTGCAAAGATTTGAATAATCTGTGTAATTAAGGTCGGGATATTTGTCCTTTAAGTACTGTCTTATAAGAACCACTATTCCGCAGAGGTTGGGGCAAGCCATACTCGTTCCCGAAAGGTTGTCGTAACCGCCGCCGGGAACTGCAGATTTGATTTCGCCGCCGTGCGCCGTAATTTCGGGCTTGATGCCGAGCGACGGGGTCGGACCCCAGCTTGAGAAGTCGCTCATGAACGGTCCCGCTTTCTGGTCGTAACCTATGGTAAGCGTTCCTCTGTCTCTTTCGGCAAGTCTTACGCCGTCATCCTTTGAAATCGATATCGTGGGAATATGGTCGCTCTTGCCCATCGACATTAAAATGTCGCCGTCTATATTATTGTATATAATGCACGCGATTGCGCCGAAGTCCTTTGCAATCTGCGCCTTTTCTTCGAAGGTATTGTCACCTCTGCGTACAAGCGCGATTTTGCCCGCCACTTCGTCGCGTATGGTCGCATAGCTTGTTTCCAAGCCCGAACCGGGAACGGTGACGTATTCGTAGGTTTTGGTTACGCCTTCCGTTATTCCGAGTTCTTTAACGAAGTCGTTCGGTTTACCCGCAATATTGTTCGATTCGTTGAAGAAAAGCACTTGTTCGCCGTTGCCGATAAAGTAGCTGCTCTTAACACCGCTTATCGAAGCAACCGAAAGGCACGCGTCGTAAGTCGAGGGCGAGCCTACCGTTGCGGAGTCGGGGTTGGTTACCATATTGGTATTGCCTTGTTCGCCGCCGTAAGCCGAGCTGTAGCTGTTGCTTGCCGCCGTGATTACGCTTATACCGCTCTCTTTAAGTGCGTCGTAAACCTCGTTGATATGTACCTTGTCGACTTCTCTTGCAAATCCGCAGGACGAGCCGAGCGACATATTGATAGCGTCTACGCCGAGCTTGGTTGCGTCTTCCAAAGCCGCCAAGATATCGTCGGTTTCAGCGCCTTCTTGCAAATCGGGGAAAACCTTCATTAAAACGAGCTGGGTATTTACCGCTATGCCCGTGATAACGTCGTCCTTACCGCCGATAATTCCGGCAACGTGCGTTCCGTGTTCACTGTCGTAGGGGAACACGTCGCTGTCCTTGTCTGCGTAGTCGTACTTGAAGGGAATTTTATCGCTGTAGTAGACGTCTGAAATTTTAAGTCCCACAGTTCCCGTTTCCGGCTTCGATGCGAGCATATCGGGCAGATAATCTTTAAGATTATCCTCGGTGTACATCGGTTTTGTAATTTCGCTGTTTTGGAAAACAGAGTGCGAACAGTCGAAGCCCGAGTCGAGTACCGCAACCGCAGTGCCGTCGCCGGTATAGCCCTTGACCGCGCCCGAGTTGAATATACCCGTTTCGTACACGTCTACGTTGTTGGTTATCGAGCTTACTTCGTCAACGCTTATCGCTTGGGGGCGGTTGAAAGTATCGCTGAGAATGATATCCTCAACCGAGGAAAGCGCTTTAATCTTTTCGATATTGCCGTAGCTCGTCGTAACCGCAACCGCGTTTATAACGGTGTTATATTTGTATTCAACGGTATTGATAAGCCCCTTCGTCTGAAGCTCGGCAATCAGTCTGTTCTGCTTTACCGAAATTGCATGGGCTTCCACTTCTCCCGCAGAGCTTGCCACGTACTGCGCAACCGTCTTATACGACTGCGACGCGCCGTCGTTAAATCTTTTAACGAGAGATTTATCGGGCAAGGTTACCATTACGGTAACTTCGTCGTCGTCCTTATAGCCGTTGTTTTCTATCAGCTTTTGAGCCTTTATGCGCGACAGAAGCTGATCTTGCGAAAGCTTGCTGTCTTGCTTTAACAGCTCGATTTTGCCTAAGTCAAGCTCGTTTTTTATATTATTTTCGTTATTTTCGTTGTTTTGCGACGACTTATCTCCGCCGTTACATCCGACGAAGCTTAAAGCCATCAGAGCAGTCATAGCGACCGCAGCAATTTTTTTAATCATCTTAATATTTACTCCATTTTATCTAAGCCAGAAATATATAAGTAATGCTGCAAGCGTAAAGCACACTAACACTCCGAAGAATATCGGCGCGTAATGTCTAAACGCCGCCCGTATCAGCGCGCGTCTTTCAGCACGCGTTACTTTTATACCCTCTTTATTTTCACGGCGGGGACCGGTGCGGTGCATATCGTCAAGCCCGCTCATATCGTATAAAGTCCTGCCATCGTCCTCAAATTCAGTTTTTCTTTTTTCCGAAGAACGGGAACTTTCTCTTTTCATTTTCGATTGCCCTCTTCTCTTCCTCTTCTTTTAAAATGCGCTCCCATTCCCTATCGCACTCTTCAAGGTTATTCATAACTTCTTCGTCGTAGAGGTGGCACGCCACGAAGTGGTTGGGCTTAACTTCCAGATACTTGGGTTCCTTGAACTTGCACGCCGACATACACTTTGAACAGCGCGTATGAAATTTACAGCCCTTAGGGGGATTTACGGGCGAAGGAATATCGCCTTCAAGCATCACCCTTTTCATCTTTACGTCGGGGTCGGGTACTGGTACAGCCGAGAACAGCGCTTGCGTGTAAGGGTGCAAGGGATTATCGAAAATTTCATCCGTTTCGGCAAGCTCCATAACGTTGCCGAGATACATTACGAGAATTTGGTCGGTTATGTACTTAACCACGGACAAATCGTGCGAAATAAACACGTACGTAAGCCCCATCGTTTCTTGCAGCTCTTTTAAAAGATTTATTATCTGCGCTTGAATGGAAACGTCCAAAGCGGAGACGGGTTCGTCGCAGACGATAAGCTTAGGCTTTACCGCAAGCGCGCGGGCTATACATATTCTCTGTCTCTGTCCGCCCGAAAATTCGTGGGGATATCTGTCGTAGAACTGCGGCCGAAGTCCGCATTTATCCATAATCGAACGTACGTATTCGGAATGTTCCGCTTTGGGTACTATCTTATGCACCTTTACCGCTTCGCCTATTATTCCGCCTACCGTCATTCTGGGGGGAAGGCTCGAATAGGGGTCCTGGAATATCAGCTGAATATCCGTGCGGTATTTCCGCATTTCTTTTCTTTTAAGTTTGGTTATATCGTTGCCGTTGAAAATTATTTTTCCGCCGTCCGCGTCGTACAGCCTCAAAATAGTTCTGCCCAGCGTGGTTTTTCCGCATCCCGACTCGCCGACGACGCCTATCGTCGTACCTCTCTTTACTTTAAAGCTGACGTTGTTTACAGCCTTTAAAACGGATGTCGGTTTGCCGAATATATTTTTTGTTATAGGGAAAATTTTATTTAAGTTTTCGACTTCGAGGATGTATTCGCTCTCCGCCGCATTTTCTTCGTTTACAACTTCTGCGGGAACTTCTTCATTTACAATTTCCGCAGTCTGAATTTCTTCAACGGGGGAAGCTTCATTTAATTTTTCTTCTTGCTGCTGCTCTTGCTTTTTTTGCTTTGGCATTTGCTTTCACCTCCCTCTTCGTGAAGATAGCACGACACGTAGTGAGTATCGCTTATTTTCGTCTCCGACGGGTATCTGTTCATACACTTGGGACCGCACTGCGGGCATCTGTTCCAGAAGTAGCACCTATCGGGTAAATTTATGGGGTTGGGAACTTGACCGGGAATCGAATACAGCGGTTCTTGCGATGACGAAGTGATAAGCGGTTTGCTCTTCTGCAAGCCTATCGTGTAGGGGTGAAGGGGCCTATGGAAAATATCCTGCGCCGTTCCCTTTTCGATAACTCTGCCCGCGTACATTACGACAACCTCGTCCGCCATTTCCGCGATAACGCCCAGATCGTGCGTTATAAGCATAATCGAACAGCCTTGCTCTTTCTGCAGCTCTTTCAAAAGTTCGAGAATCTGCGCTTGAATTGTAACGTCCAGCGCCGTAGTAGGTTCGTCCGCTATAATAAGCTTGGGGTTGCCCGCAAGCGCCATCGCTATCATAACCCTTTGGCGCATACCGCCCGACAGCTCGTGCGGGTACGATTTGTAAACTCTTTCGGGAATGGAAATGCCGACTTTATCGAGCATCTCCAAACTCTTCTTCTTTGCGTCCTCTTTGCTTATGCCCGGCGTATGTAAAAACGAAACTTCGTCAAGCTGGAAGCCTATCGTAAATACGGGGTTTAAGGAAGTCATAGGCTCCTGGAATATCATAGTGATATCCTTACCGCGTATTTTGTACATTTCCTCGGTGGGCATCTTCGCGATATCGTAAGCGCGCTTTCTGCCCTCTTCGTCGTAGCCTAATTCGTCCGCATTGAATCTGATTTGTCCGCCGGTGACTTGACCTTGCGGAGCTTGCACAAGCTGCATTATCGAAAACGAAGTTACGCTCTTTCCGCAGCCCGATTCGCCGACGACGCCGACGATTTTATTTTTGGGAATATCGAAAGAAACTCCGTTTACGGACATAACCGTTCCGTTATCCGTGAAAAAGCAAGTTTCGAGGCCGTCAAGCTCTATTATATTATTTTCGTCGCGCATGACAGATGTGTACTCGCTTTCGGGAAGCTTTCTACGCTTGCGTTTTTCGTAGTACCTCATCTGCCGCATATTGTTTTTGAGTATTGCGCGGCTTTCTTTTATTGATATATAGTTAGTGTCTTTTTTCTTTGCCATAAAAGCTTCCTACTACTTTCTTGCTTTGGGGTCCATTGCGTCGCGCAGTCCGTCGCCGACGAAGTTGAACCCGAGTACGGCTATTACGATAAGTATGCCAGCGGGCAGCCACACGAAGGGATAATTCTGAAGTACGCCCTCTTTATTTACGAGGGAAATCATAGTACCCCACGCCGCGTGCGGCAGCTGAACGCCGATACCCAAATAGCTTAATGTCGATTCGTACAGTATTACGCTTCCGAGACCCAACGTCATCGAAACGATAAGCTGAGGCATAACGTTCGGAATTAAATGCTTGAATATTCTACGCCACGTCGGAAGTCCCATAACTTCCGTTGCGGTGATAAATTCTTGTTCCCGCAGCGAGAGTATCTGCCCTCGCACAAGTCGGGCGGTTCCGCTCCAACTGAATACGGTTATTATAACCATTAGGACGTATATCTGGTCCGACTGCGAAATCGCTCCGTTTTCTATCCAGCCGTCGATTATCGCCGAGGCTATCAGAAGTATCGGCAGCGTCGGGATACAGTTGAAGATATCGACTATTCGCATTATTACGCTGTCGACCCAACCGCCGAAATATCCCGCGATTCCGCCGAGTAGCACGCCTATCAGCGTTTCCATAATTACGACGATAAAGCCAATCATAAGCGAAATTCTACCGCCGTACATAAGACGCGTGAACACGTCCATGCCCTTGTCGTCAGTGCCTAAAACGTGGTCGCCGCCGGGGCCCGCGTAGAAGTTAATACCTCTGTCGTATTGGTAAACCTCTTCAACGACCGTGCCGTCGGGAAGTTCAACCGTCTGGGTTGAAGTTACTATCGCGTTCGTATCGATTTCACCCTCGCCCCATCTGTTGTAAACTACGGGGCCCATATAGGCGAAAAGGAACAGCGCGACTATCATGACAAGCCCTACTATCGAAAGTCTCGAGCGGAAAAATCTGCGTGCAACCAATCTTAAAGGACTCATTTCCTTGTAGGTGTCGTGCATTTCCGCTTGAGCCGCTTTGATTTCCTCTTGCGTCATTTCATTTGCTTTGGGCGTTTCTTCCGCCTTTGCTTTTTTAGACGGTTTTTTAAGTATGGGAACCAGCTGGGCTTCTATCGTCGATGCGATTTCTTCTTCGTTTATTACAACCTCCGCTTCGGAGGGCTTTTCTATTTCGTTTAATTTTTCCATAAAACCTCTCCTTACTTTGCAAGCTTGACGCGGGGGTCAACTAACGAGTACATAATGTCGGAAAGCAGAGTTCCTATTACGGTAAGCACCGCAAGGAACATATTGTATCCCATTATAAAGGGGATATCTCCTTCTACAAGCGCGGTATACGCGAGGTTGCCTATACCGGGGATACCGAACACTTGCTCCGTTATCAGCATACCGCCGAAAAGACCGGGCAGTATTCCGGCAAGCAGCGTTGCAAGCGGAATAAGCGTATTTCTGAAAGCGTGCCTATACACAACCTTGCCTTCCGAAAGTCCCTTTGCGCGTGCGGTACGGATATAGTCGGAATTTAATACTTCGAGCATATTCGTACGGGTATAACGCATGAGTCCGCCGAGGGATAAAATAACGCTGACGAGTATCGGCATAATCAAGTGCAAAAGCATATCGCCGAACTTTTCCAGTCCGCCCGCGAACGTGTCGGCGTAAATTTTACCGCCGTATACAAGTCCGTTTGCGGGAAGCCATCCGAAGTCTACCGCAAACACTTTAATGCAAATCGCCGCAAAGAAGTACGTGGGAAGCGACAGACCTATCATCGTGAATACGGTAACCGTATAGTCTCTTGCCGAATACTGATGCGTTGCGCTTGTAATTCCGAGGGGAATTGCAATCAAGAACTGCAAAATAGTTGCAACCAGCGCTATGGCAAACGATATCCACATATTAGAGGAAATAACTTCAGCAACGGGTTTTTCATATTTGAACGAAGTGCCGAAATTTCCCTGAAGGAAGTTTCCGAGCCAGTTGAAATACCCCTTGATTATTCCGCCGAACGAATTGTCGAGAATGCCGTACATCGCTTTGAACTCGTCGATACGCTGTGCAACTTTACCGTCCGTCAGCGCCGCCTGTGCAAATTTCAGATCTATGTAGTTAGTAGGCATACATCTGACGAGTATGTACATAATCAGAGAAACGCCGAAGAGTATTAAAATTGAGATTAATAATCTTTTAATAATGTACTTTAACATATTTATTTTCTTTGCACGCCCGCGCCCGCGGGCGTGCAACCTAATAATTAATTACTTTTCAAGATTTGTAACAAGTGAAAGCTTATAAATATCCGACGTCAGTCCCTTGAACGCGCTTCTGTCGTTTTCGGGTGTGAACGTGCTTATGTCAATCTTAAACGCGTTGTATGCAAACAAGTCGTCACGCTGATACATAGGAAGCTCAACCGCAAGCTGCATTACAAGGTCAAGCGCCTTTGCATAGGTGTTTTTACGGTCAGCTTGATTTGTGGTCTTTCTTGCGCTGTCGATATACTTACTCAGCTCGTTGATAATTCTGGTTTCTTCCGTGTATTTGGATTGATTATTTTTGATTGAATTGTAGCCCCAGTTAAGCGTCGAAGTAGCCTTCGAATCTTTATGATAAACCTGGTACATATCGGGGTCTATCGTCGAGCCCCAAGCCGCAGCCCATACCGCAAGATCGCCGGTAGAAAGCTTGGTAAGCGCTTGATTGTCGGGTTTTGTGATAATCTGGAAGCCTATCTTGTTGAGGAACACTCCCGCTTGATACATAGCCGTAAATGCGGGGTGGTCGTTTTCTTGTCCGGCAATAGTGAACGTGTATTTGAGGATATCGTTGCCCTTTCTGTATACGCCGTTGTCGCCGAGGGTATATCCGCCCTTCTCTTCAACGAGATATTTGATATAGTCTTTCTGCTGATCTTCGCTCATTACGTCGCCGGGGTTGAGGCCGAGCTTTCTTACGTAGTTTGCATAATCACCGTAAACTGTGCTGAGATTTTGGGGAACGGGACCGCCTATATACGGATAATAAGCAAGCGCGCTGTCGGGATATGCCCAGCTTGAACGCGACATAGGGCGGTAAATGGGTTTTGCCGTACCGTCGTAGTACTTAATGGAAAGCGAAGGATCGATGCTGTGCATAATCGCGCGCCTTACGTAAATTGACGGAACCTTGGAAGCGTTTACGCCAACGTAACCGTAACCCGCTGTCTGAATGTTCGTGTAACCCATGCCCTTGTCGGCAAGGCCTTTAAGCTGGTTTATAATCTCAGTCTTTGCGTTGGGTTCCGCGAAGTCGATTTCGCCCGTCTGCAAGGAGTTCATAATCTGGTTAGAGCTTACTACCTGGTAACGGATGTTCTTAATCAAGGGTTCTCCCATCAAGTAGTGGGGATTGCTGCGGAAGTACATAACGTTGTTTTCAAGGAAGTCGCCGCTTTTGATACCGTCATTCACCGTCTTCCCGCTTGCGCTGGCAGCCATATAGGGGCCCGCGCCTACTGGTACGCCGATTTTATCGGGATCTTTGATAACCTTGGTCATAAACGTCTGTGAGCCGCGGTCAACACCGAAATTCGCGGTGTAGTCGAACGCGTCGATATGCTCTTGGTCCGAATAATAGTACATGGGCGCAACACCGAACGCGAAGTTCCAGATTGCTTTGGGGTCAACGCCGTTTATGGTAACCTTTAATACCTCGTTGCCTTCCGTAACTTGATTTTTCGTGTTATCGCTGTATTTGGGCACTTCGTACACGTCGCCGTTGGGCAATGTAACCGAACTTGTCATATTCGCAAATTGGATGCCCGAAATGTTCTTATACCTTACGTCGGTATGCTCCTTAAAATACTGTTCTCTCGCGTCGCCCGTAATTGCAATTCTGAGCTCGACTCCGGTATTCCAGAATTGAACGACTTCGTCCATCTTTGAAGGAACGTTGTTTGCAAACACCAAATCTATAGCTCTTTCTTCCGTCCATTTCTTCAAATCCGCAACGTTGTTGACGGCGCTCGATTCAAGCTTGCCTTCCTTCTTATTCCAAGTAATGACGCCCTCGTTATAGAGGAAGACCTCAACGTCGGTTGTAAATAGACCGGGAATTACTTTACCGCTTTGGTCGGTGAACTTAGTGTCCGCGTAGCTGTCCTTTGAGTTGTTGAAGTCTTGCTTAAGCTCTTCCTTGAAAAGCTCGGCAGCCTTCTCGTAGTCGGCAACCAGATTCTCGAATCCCGAGCCGTAATCTTTTGAGTATTCTTTGAGATAAGCGATCATCTTGTCGGAAGTCATTGACCCCTGGTTAGCCTTTTTGATATCTTTCACTGCTTGAACAAGCTTGCTTATACGGTCGTCCGCAGTATCGGCAAACTGCTGTTCGAAAGCTTTCTGCTCAACCTCTGTATCCTCTTGGGTGCGGTACTGCTGCAAGCCCACTATATCGGTGGAATACATCGTGCTCGAACCGGTGTAAGCGGGATCGAGGTAAACGTACATATTGAACAGTACGTCCTTTATCGTAAGATAGCTTCCGTTTGAAAATTTAACGTTGTTTTTAAGTACGAAGTAATAATCGGTAGTTTCGTCCTTGTTGGGCGTACCCTTTGTTGCTATCTGCACGTCCTTTGCAACTACGGCTTCTTTATCGCCGAAGGTAGGCGTACCGTCCTTGTCGTTGCCGATCATACCGATCTGCGTCATACCTACCGCGTTTGCATCCATTGCCGAAGTCGAGTAGAAGGGATTGAAAACCTTGTCGAAGTCCTGTGACGAGAATACGAGGGTATCAACGTCGTTGTTGTAGGTTTTCCTCTTGTTGCCGCCGCAGCCCACTGCTCCCATCAAGGTAACCGATGCCGAAACCGTGGCAACAGAAACCGCAAGCGCCTTCATTAAAAATTTTTTATTCATAGCTAAATGCTCCTTAAAATGTTTTTCTCAGTTAAATTTTTATTCTTCCGTTTTATCCGTAACGGTAATATTTTCGTACTTACATTCCTTTTCCGTGCCCTCTTCTCCCGAATACACGCCTCTGTCGGTGACGATAAACAATCTGTCAATGTCGAAATCGTCGGGAAGAAGTTTATATTCGATCGCACAATTTGTAACCG
Source organism: uncultured Clostridia bacterium (assembly GCA_947174975.1). GTDB lineage: Bacteria > Bacillota > Clostridia > Christensenellales > Borkfalkiaceae > Coproplasma. The sequence goes on from CAMWLA010000028.1 coordinate 10,217, forward strand.
TCACTTTTTCGAAAGTGCTGTTCGTTGCGGTTACCGCAAGGGGGGAAACGTAAATTCTCGTAATCCTCGAGAAGCTCGTATCTATCGTGACGGTCATATTCTCAAACGTAACGTTTCTGACCGTAACGTTCTTCGCGTTACCGAAAAGCGATATGCACAGCGCGTCGCTGTTTCCCTCGTCGTCGACGTCGACAAGCCCGTCGAACGAGACGGTGTACTCAAGTGCGAAGTTGTAAACCTTGTGGCCGTTTCCGTCAAACTGCTTACAGCTGTTGAAGTTGATCTTCTCGCCCTCCATATCGATATCGGCAGTGAGATAGATACTCTCGTCCGAACTTGCGTCAAGCAATTGCTGCTTGGTGCTTACAACCGTGTAGACGCCCTCGATGTACTTGAGGTAAAGCTTAACGGTATCACCCTTTTCCTCGCCCTCGGCTCCGGTTTCCGTCGGAACGTGCGTTGTGTCGGCGGGGTCGTACTGCTCTTTGAACTCGGCGTCGTAGTAAACTCCGATTACCGTCGTATTGTCGGGGTGGTCGCCGTGCCATTTCAGATACTCGTACATATCCGTTCCGAGCAAGAATGATTCGCACGTGCTGCCGTTGCTTACGTTTTCGCTGAGCACCACTCTCTCCTCGTCGCCGTCAACGTAAATGAAATCGTACGAGTATTTTATGGGTGCCTTCCATTTGGCGTAAAGCGTTATGCCGCCTTGCGGAACGGTATCGGTTGCAAAATTCCACTGCTTTGAATATTCCGCCGTGCCGTCCTCTTTCGCGGTCTTTTCCAAGTACCAGCCTTCGAGAATGAAACCGCCGTCGCGCGTAACCCCGTCCTTTGAAAATTTCTTATCTTCAAGCGGCGTTATCGTAAGACCGGCGCGGTAGTCGTAGTAGTGGTTTACGCTCGTAGTGCTGTTGAGGTATTTACCCCCCTCCAGCTCGTAAACGACCTTGACTTTGTCCGCATACAGCTCGTCGTAATTTTTCTCGCCTCCGCAGCCCGCCAAAGCAGCGGTAGCGGCAACGGTAATTATGCACGATATTCCTATTGCAAGTTTCTTAATCATACGCATACACCAAATTATATAATATAATAATAGACTTGATTTATTATATCATTGCGGCTTGCATAATGTAAACACTTTTACCGCGTTTTCTTAAAAAAATTGCATAAAAATTCATGAAAATTTTGTGAAATTTGGTAACATGTGTTAATACTTAACAAAAAGTGGCTTAAAATACCATTTTTGGCAATTAAAAAGCCGCTTTTTGCTTTATGCATATGTTAAACATTTATACATTTATGCAAAAATACATTGAAAAATGTATAAAAAATCGGCTAATTTTCAGCCGTTTTTAAGCAGTTTTTTGCATAATTTCCGGGCAATTTTCACACCTTTTTTGCCCGTTTTTCCGCCCCTTTTTCGGGGGCTTTTTTACCTCTTTTTTGACCCTTTTTTTACCGTTTTTTAAGCTATTTTTAAGTGGTTTTTAACCCCTTTTTCGCACCCTTTTTAACCCTATTTTTTGTGAAAATCACCCCTATTTTAATTG
>CAMWLA010000029.1 GCA_947174975.1 uncultured Clostridia bacterium
CTATAAATATTAAAGAAGTACAATAAAACACATAGGAGATAAATATGAATATTTGGCATGACATAGATAAAAAACGAATAACCGAAAATAAGTTCGAGGTGCTCATTGAAATTCCTAAGGGCAGTAAGGCAAAGTACGAGCTTGACAAGGAGACGGGACTTCTGCGTTTGGATAGAGTACTTTATACGTCTACGGTGTATCCGGCGAATTACGGATTCATTCCGCGCACGCTTGCGGACGACGGCGATCCGTTGGACGTGCTTGTACTGTGCAACGAACCGATTTTTTCTATGACCTTGGTCACTTGTTCGCCAATCGGCGTTATCAAAATGATTGACGGCGGCGAGCTTGATGAAAAAATTATAGCCGTACCCGTAAGCGACCCCAATTACAAACATTTTTACGACATTAAGGAGTTGCCCCACCACATTTTTGACGAGATGATGCACTTCTTCGAGGTGTATAAGATGCTTGAGCATAAGCAGACCGCCGTCAAGGAAATCTGCCACAAATACGATGCTTTGGAGATAATTCGCAAATGCATCAGTAAATATAATGAAAAATATGTAAAGTAAAAAGATAGCCGCCCACGTGCTTTCAGCGCGTGGGCGGTTTTATTTATTGCTTTTTAATTCGGGAATTTATCATACGGACAAGTTCTCGTGAAGCGTTTGTCAAAGGGTGATAGGGATCGGTAATAAGGCAGATGTGTCTGGGCGGTAATTCTTTTTCAAGATTGACTTTAAAGATTTCGCCGCGGCCGATTGCCTCCTCCGCCAGACTTTGCGGAACAAAGCCTAGTCCGAAATTATGTCTTACCATTTCCACGATTAAGTTTGCGTTGTCCGGCTCGATTTCGGGTGTAAACGGCAGATTATTTTCTGCGAACATATCGTCGATAAACTCTCTGAGCTGCATACCTTCTTCAAGGCATATAAGCGGATATTCCGATAAACCTTCAAGCGGTAGAGTGGCGTCTTTAAGCTCCGAGTAGCGTTTGCCCGCAATTAAAATGTCGTTGAATTCCGTAATTTTTATTGTTGAGAAATGGTTAGTGTTTTTGAAAGGAGTGGTAACGAACGACAAATCTACTATGCCGTTTTTTAATTTTTCTATTGTCTTATCGGACGAACCCGTAGTTATTTTGAATTTTACTTTCGGATGTACTTCGCGAAAGTCGTTTAAAATGTCAAAAAGATATCCGTACAGCGCAGTAATAGTCGCTCCGATATAGATTGTGCCTCCGTCGGTGCTGACCGAACGGCTGACTTCGTCTTCTGCTTTTAAAAGCTGGGTATAGGCAAGGCTTGCATATTCAAATAGAATTTTACCTTCGTGGGTAAACTCAACGCCCGATTTATTTCGTACAAACAACCGGCATCCAAGCTCTTGTTCAAGGCTCTGTATGGCGCGCGATACTGCGGGCTGGCTGGAATAGAGCTCAGCCGCGGCTTTTGTTATATTTTTATGCTTGCCAACGTAGTAAAAAATTTTACAATACTCGTAATTCATAGACGTCCTCAGATATGTTTATTTGTTATGTATGTCATAAGATATTATCATTTTACATTATATCACTTATGTTGTATAATGCAAGTGGAATGATACAAAATATAAAATTTTGATAGAAATTTTCATTTTGAAGCGGAGGTTTTATAATGAACTACAGAAAGGAATCACTTAAAAAACACGGCGAATGGAAGGGCAAAATAGAGACTAAAGTCCGCGTTCCCGTGGGTTGCAAGGAAGATTTGTCGCTTGCATACACTCCGGGTGTTGCCGAGCCGTGTATGGCTATACACGAAGACGTGGAAAAGTCGTTTGAATTAACACGCCGTTGGAATACGGTTCCCGTAATTACGGACGGTACTGCGGTTTTAGGTTTGGGTGATATCGGCCCCGAAGCGGGTATGCCCGTAATGGAGGGTAAGTGCGCGCTGTTTAAGGAATTCGGCGACGTGGACGCATTTCCTATATGTATAAAGTCAAAGGATACCGAGGACATTATTAAGACCATTAAATTAATTTCCGGCTCTTTCGGCGGAATTAATCTTGAAGATATTTCCGCGCCCCGTTGTTTCGAGATAGAAACGAGGCTTAAAGAGGAGCTGGATATTCCCGTATTTCACGACGATCAGCACGGCACTGCGATAGTTTCCGCAGCGGCTCTTTTAAACGCTTTAAAGCTTGCAAATAAGAAGATAGACGAGATAAAACTTGTCATTAACGGTGCGGGCGCTGCCGGAATTGCAATAGGCAAGTTCTTAATGGCGTTCGGCGTAAAAGACGTGACGATGTGCGACTTAAAGGGCATCATCTGCGAGGGCAATGACTGGCTGAACCCCGCGCAAAAAGAAATTGCCAAGGTTACAAATAAATCGCATAAAAAGGGCACTCTTGCAGACGCTATGAAGGGTGCAGACGTGCTTATCGGCGTTTCGGGACCTCACTGCATAACGAAGGAAATGGTCGCTTCGATGGCGGATAAACCCATTCTGTTTACTTGTGCAAATCCCGTACCCGAAATCGAACCCGAGGACGCAAAGGAAGCGGGTGCGTTTATCGTCGGCACGGGTTCTTCCGAACACCCCAACCAAATCAACAACGTTCTGGTTTTCCCCGGACTTTTCAGAGGCGCTTTAGACGTCAGAGCGAATACCGTCAATAAGGAAATGATGATGGCGGCGGCAAGAGGAATTGCAAGCTGTGTATCGGATAGCGAGCTTGCATGCGACTACATACTTCCCAAGGCGTGGGATAAACGTGCACACGAAGCGGTTGCAAAAGCGGTTGCAAAGGAAGCAATCCGTACGGGCGTTTCAAAGCTCAATAAAAAATAAATTTTCAGGTAGGATAAGCAGAGTGCGTTTCAGTGCACTCTGCCTAACGACTATAAAAAGGGGATAATTATGAGAAAGAAATTTTTAACTTTTACAGCCGTTATGCTTTCGATAATGATGCTGGCAAGCCTTTTTATTTTATCTGCTTGTTCCAAAAAGGACGAACTTCCGTCATGGAACGTTTCGGCGGAGGGAAGTAGAATTACCGCATCGTTTTCGGATAACGGCAAATACGGTTATATTCTTAGCATAGAGGGCAGCGGTGAAATGCGCGACTATTCCTCGGCAAAGGACGCTCCTTGGTACGATAAGTCCGGTAGGATTACCGAGATAAAAATATCCGAAGGCATAACTTATATCGGCGACAATGCGCTTACTTATTGCTATGCGGCGTCGACGGTTATGCTGCCTTCAAGCGTTACCAAGGTAGGTAAAAACGTATTCCCTTCAAGCACGAAGGCGTACGGCTATGCGTCGGAAATAGACGCAGGGGAAGGAACCGTCGTCTACGCATATTCCGAAAGTCTGCCTACAAATGAGGGAAACTACTGGCATATGGTAAACGGCACGCCTACCGCTTGGCCGTACGTGACTACCTCTCCGATGAAGATACTGTTTGTCGGTAACAGCTACACCTATTACAACGCAATGCCGAATATCTTTAAAAGCATTGCAACCTCGGCGGGTAGAGAGGTCGAAGTCGAGTACTTGGCAATCGGCAGCCACAGCTTGATAGAATGGGCGGATCCCACCGACGAAGTGGATCCCGCAACGATAAGTTCCTCTTCGATATACCCCCAAACCGTTAACGGCGGTAAACTGCTTGAAGAAAAGCTTACTTCCTCAAACGATTACGATGTAATTGTATTGCAGGAAAAGAGCACACGCCCCGTTAAGGACAGCGAATACGCCTATTTCGTAAACGGCGTAACAAAGCTTGTAAACAGAATTGAAGAAACACAGCTCAATTGCCGTGTATTCTTATATGAAACTTGGGGCAGTCCCGCATATGCGGACAATTACGGCGGCTCTGTTCCCCAAATGGAGGCGGGGCTTCGCACAGCTTATGAAAAGGCTGCTATGCGTTCGGGTGCAAACGTATCATACGTCGGCAAGGCATTCACTTATATTTGCGAAAACTACCCCAATATCAACTTATATCAAAGCGACGAAACACACCCCTTATACGTCGGTTCATACCTTGCGGCGTGCGTTCACGCGTCAACATTGCTTGGAATAGACCCGAGGAATGCAACGTTTACGGGCGAGCTTGACGAGGATACCGCAGCCCTTATGCAAGGAGTTGCGTACGGAATTGTAACCGGCGAGGATATACCGGAATTAAATATCAGTTACGATTTAAAAATAGCCGTATTCCAAAGATATATCGAACAAAGCACTATCAGAGATTTAGTGTCCGCATTCACCCAAGATTACGAGGCGGAATCCGGCAAAACGCTGAGCATCGGTTTTGATATGCTCGGCAATAAATCGACAAGTGCGGGCGGCTTCGGCGAACTTGTAAATGCAGGTAATTACAATATAACCTTCGGAAGCGGCAACAACGTAGATTCAACGGGCGGAGTTACTATAAAAGGTAAAAAGTCCGTAGACGTTGCAAGCTACAGCGGCGGAAGAACGGTAGCTTATCTTACGGACGACGAAATTACGGTTGCCTTCTATGAATTCTTAGATACACCGACTGCTAAAAAGATTATGAACCCCGCCTATATAACCGAGGAAGAGGCGGACAAAATAACTATAAATTTCGTCGTTGATGCTACTGCCTACGGTGAAAATGTGGTCGTTTCCAACGCCACGGATGCTAAAGCTAAGACGCTTCCCGCGGTTCCGGCAAAGCAAGACTACACGCCTATGGGCTGGGCGCTTACCGCGGAAGAGGCAGAGGGCGAAACGCTATACAGCGGCAACGTAACTTACGATACGTTCAAGGAAATTGCGGTAAACGGCGAGGTAACGCTGTATGCAAGATATCTCGGCTCGGAAGTGACTGTGATATCCGTAAATATTGCTGTATATGCTGCAAATATTCAAGAAGATACCGTCAAGGGCTTGATAGCCGCATTCAAGGAATATTACAACGTGGAAGAGGGCGAATTGTTGAACGCCACATACGAAATGCTCGGCGACAGCTCCACAAAGGCGGCTGAATTCGGTAATTTAGTAAACGGCGGTAACTTCAATATAACAATCGGAAGCGGCAACAACATAGATACGGCAAGCGGATGTAACGTAACGATAATAGGTAAGAAAGCCGTTTACGTGGCAAGCTACAACGGCGACAGAACGGTAGCTTACCTTACCGAGGACGAAGCGACGGTTGAATTCTATGAATTCTTGGATACAAACACCGCTAAAAAGATTTTAAACCCCGACTACGTTTCCGAGGACGAAGCGCAGACAATGACGTTAAATTTGGTTGTGAAAGGCACTCCTTACGGCGAAGCAATTAGTTTGTCAAGTGCAACGGATGCCGAGGCAAAGACGCTTCCCACTCCCGAAGCAGATGACGGCTATATCTTCATTGGCTGGGCGCTTAGCGAAGAGGAAACGGATGAGGCAAAGCTTTTCAGAGGCAACGTGAAGTATGCAGCCTTTGAGGGCGTTGCGGTAAACGGCGAAGTAACGCTGTATGCGATATTTGAAAAGGGTGAAGTTGAAGATTTGCGCATTGCCGTATATCACGACACCTTTGATCCCGAACTTGCGGCGGCACTTTGCGAGGCGTTTGAAAAGTGGTGCGAAGATAGCAATATCGAGCTTAACGGCACTATGTATTTAAAACTCGATACGTCTAACCAGGCGGGATTTAGTTCGGCGGCGGTTGACGGCGGCTACAATATTGCAATAGGCTTTAGGGCAAATTCCTTTGTATCGGGTACGCCGATAAAAGATATAACAATCAAAGGAATAGCCGCAGGCAGCGCGAGAAGAATTGCTCTCCTTATAGACGACGATATCGCGCATAAATTCTATTACGACTTTATTGAAAGCGGCGTTGCAAAGAAAATCCTCAACCCCGATTATATAACCGAGGAAGAGGCAGATAAAATAACTATAAATTTCGTAGTGGACGGAACGCCTTACGGTGAAGCGGTAGTCGTTTCCAATGCAACTGAGGCTACGGCAAAGACGCTTTTGGAAGTTCCCGAAAAGGAAGACGCTACGGCTCTCGGCTGGGCGATTACGGAAGAGGAAGCAGAGGGCGAAACGCTGTACAGCGGAAACGTAAGCTTTACAACCTTTGCCGATATTGCCGAAAACGGTTCGGTAACTCTTTACGCAAGATATCTGAGTGCGCAAATAACAATTATTTCCGTAAATATCGCCGTTTACGCAGCGAATATTGAGGAACAAATGATCGGGCAGTTAAAAGCCGCATTTGAAGAATATTACACCGTCGGTGATGACGAGGTTTTAAACGTAAGCTACGAAATGCTCGGCGATAGCTCAACAAAAGCTGCGGCGTTCGGTGATTTAGTAAATAGCGGTAACTTCAATATAACAATCGGAAGCGGAAACAATATAGACACGGCGTGCGGAGTTACTATAAAAGCTAAAAAGTCGGTTTACGTTGCAAGCTACAACGGCGACAGAACGGTAGCTTACCTTACCGAGGACGAAGCGACGATAGCGTTATATGAATTCTTGGATACGGACACCGCTAAAAAGATTATGAATCCCGCCTATATTTCCGAGGACGAGGCGGACAAAATAACTATAAATTTCGTAGTTGACGGAGCTGCTTACGGCGAAGCGATTGTCGTATCCAATGCAACGGAAGCCGAGGAAAAATCACTTCCTATGCCCGAAGCTGAAGACGGTTTCGTATTCAAGGGTTGGGCTGTAACCGAAAACGAAGTCGAAGACGAAACTTTAATTCCCGAAGGCGCTATCACGTATGATACTGCAAAAGCTCTTGCACCCGACGGCTCGATAACCCTCTACGCAAGATTTGCCGAGGACGACGGCGACGAAACCGTAATAATAGTCGTAGGCTGCTACAGCAAGGGCAGTAACAGCGTTTCAGATGCGCAGCTAAAAGCAATCAAAGACGCGTTTATAGCATATGCGCTTGGGCAAGGACTTGTAGTTGATGACGTGCAGTTTGAAATGTACTCCGATATGACCACCATGAATAGCGATGCTGCAGCAGTCAAGATTGATTACGTCATAAATGTAGGAAATGCCATATCTGCTGACAACGATGTTGGAACTACAAAGCAACAGCCCGCAGGAAGCAGTAGATATGTTATGCAGATAGCTGATACGGAAGTTGCCGCACTGTTCCATCAATTTGCACTTCAAAACGAAACGATTAAAAGTTTTTAAAAATATAAGGGGTAATGTGATGAAAAAATACGTTATTGCGGCGTTGCTTGTATTGGCTATGTGCATGACCGCGCTTGCTGGCTGTATGAGGTTCTTGGAAAAAGACGTCCAAGTAACACTTGATTCGGACGGCGAAAATTGGGGCTGTTACACCGTAAACAGCTTCAACAATGCTATCGTGCCCCGTCCCGACGTTCCCGAAAAATTTGCGGGTATGACGTTTATCGGCTGGACGGCGCAAGAAAACTGGGAGGAGTTGGAACCTAATCAGATTAAGGTTTCAGCCAATAAAGAGTTTATCCGCTACGACGACGTCAAAGATTACGTCAAGAGCGGGAGCATAACGCTATATGCGGCGTATGTGAAGGTCGACCTCGTCATTGCTTGGTACGACAGACACACCTCGGGTACCGATTCGGGTCTTAACGAAGAAAATATGGGTGCATTCAAGGATAATATGTATACGTATCTTGCAAGTGAAGGATACACTCCGGAGAATATGTACATTGATATCCGCAGTTATAGCGGTACCGTAGGAGCTTCGTGCGAGAAAATAATAAATGACGCGGACGTCGATATTATGGTCGGCTGGGGTAACAATTTAAATAGTACCGGCGGAATTGCTTGCGTTGAAAAGCAAGGCGGCATAGCAATAGGAAGTGTGTCGCGCTATGCGGCAAGTTTAAACGAAAAAGAGCTTACCAAGCTCGTATTCACGTGGATTAAAGATACTTACACAGTAAACGATGTTAACGCATAAGGAGGGAGCTATGTATTTAAAAAGTAAATTATTAAAAGCCGCTTCTATATGCATGTACGTATTCACGGCACTGTGGTTCTTGTTTGCAGCGTGCTTCTTCGCACTCGGTAATTACTGGTATATAGGTTTCGCACTCTTTGCGCTTATCAGTCTCTACGACGGATTCGTAATAACTTCCGTAAGGGAAAAGATGACCGGAGTAACGCTTGAAAAGAAAGAGTGGATAAAACTTCTTGTCTGCTGGATTTTAAGCATAGTTTGTCCGCCCGCGTTCGTCTTAAACGGTATTGCGTTTTTCCGAGATAAAGAGGACGAACCGCAAGAAGTAACCGTAAAACCCGCCGAAGAGAAAAAATGTGAAAAGCCTAACGGCAAGAAAAGATTTTATAAGGCAAAGAGCTTTATCACAATGTGCGTTGCCTTCGGTATGATTTTCATTGCAAGCTTTTTTGCAATGTGCTTTGAAACTTCGGGCTTTAAGGTCAAGGTTACAGATTTTACCCTCACGGGTGAAATGACAAAGTATTATAATGAAGGCAAAATCGACGGTAAGGCGTACGTTTTAGATGACGACGATGTTTCATATTCGGTAACTATGTACGTTCCCGATACGGCAACGGAAGCTAATCCCGCCGCAACGGTATTCGTGTTCCCAGGGTTCACCCGTACAAAGGCGACAATGGCGCAGTACGCAATGGAGCTTTCACGCCGCGGAGCGGTAGTGTTCACTATGGACCCCACGGGACAGGGCGGCACCACGATAAACTCGTATGCGTCTGATGAGCAGAACAGAGGTCAAAACGGCATAGAACACCTTGTTCAGTACGTATATAACAACACCGACGATTTCAAGTTCTGCGACAAAAACCGATTCGGGGCAATGGGACACTCGCAAGGCGGCGGCAACGTCGCAGCCTTGGCCGCAGATTTCGCTGGTGACAGCTTTTACGATAGTGTCATAAAGTCGGTTTATATTTCGGGATATATCAAATATTCTTCAATAAATAACTATCAGAATTTCAAATGCAATGCAGGTCTTGCATACGGCTACTATGACGAGGGAGCATACCGCTATCAGACGGATGCCGAATCGTTCGAAGTTGCGGCGCAGCGTTTTATAAACGAAAACGGTGATGAAAGTGATTTCATTCCATACAGTGAAATCGAGATTGATAAAGGCTACGGCGATATGGCAAACGGCACGTACAGAGTCGTTCACCGTGAAGACATAAACCACTGTTTTGAAATGTACGATCCCGTCAGCATAAAGAATACTATTAATTTCTTCAATGAGACCTTGGATATTTCGGACATGGGCGGCGGCTCTCAGCTTTGGTTCGGTAAGGAATTCTTTAACGGCATAGCTCTTGCGGCGGCGTTCACCTTCATTATCGCGGCGTGTGCTGTGCTCATGGGTACACCGGTATTCAAGTCTCTCAAAGAAAAGCCGGTAGAGAAAATTTCCGACGACGAGATAAGGGAAATTACCGAAGAAGAGGCGGAGGAAGAACTCTTAGGCAGAACCGTTAATGCCACAGCGGACGCGGGTATGGAAACCGTTGCAAAAGGGACGCACAAGAGCCTTGCGGAAGGAATAGTAAGCGAGCATAAGACGGTTGCACACAAGGTTATCTTTTGGTCGTGCATAATTCTCACCGCAATAATCGCTTGCCTCGACTATATACCTCTTGCAAATCTTTCAATTGAAATTTTCCCCACTTCCAACGTTGCAAGCGTATACACGTATACTTTCCCCGCAAGAATGATAAACGCAATCCTCTTGTGGGCATTAATAAACGGTGCGATAGGACTTGTGATATTCTTCGGAACGACGCTGATTGAAAACTTGTACGAATATATCCGCTTTAAGGTAAAAGGAATCGAACCCGCGTACGACTGGGATAAGTTCAAGGCTATAAAGATAAGCGGCAACGGCTGGAAAGGCACGCTTTTGAACGTAGGAAAGGCAATATTTCTTCCCCTCGTAATGTTCGGTGCATTTTATTTCCTCGTTCAGCTCAATTATTGGATGTTCCATCAGGATTTCAGATTTACGCTTATATCCGCCTCGCCTTTGAATGCAAGAATGTTCGTAACGGCGCTTGAGTATTGGCCTATAATTTTCGTGTTCTATATCTCAAATTCTATCCGCGTCAATTGCAGTATAGGTAGAGAAGGCTGGAAGGAGTGGAAGGTCATTCTCGTCAGCGCGCTTGCCAACAGTGTAGGACTTATATTCATTCTCATAATAAACTACTTCTGTTACTTCACAACGGGTTCTCCGTATTACACTTATTGGGGTAACGGCAACGAAGTATGGCTGTATATAAACATGGTATTTGCGCTTGTCGTAATGATGTTTATTCTGCCTATCTTCAACAGACTCCTATACAGAATTACCGGTAACGTATGGTCGGGCGCTATCGTATGCTGCATGATATTCATTATGATGACTATCTCTGCATCGGTATCGTATATTCCTATGTAAACGTAATTAAGCCGACATTACAGAAAAAAATTTATAACCTAATCCGCATACTTTCAAGAGTATCGGGTTAGGTTATTTTCTTTTGTGCGGGTAGCCCCTTCATGGAGCTTGCGCATACGCGCAGAGCTTTGCTTCGCTCGGACGAGCTAGATGTTCAAGCCAAGTCTGAAAGTAAACACAAAATAAAGGATAGGCAGAAGCCTATCCTTTATTTTGGTGCGCAGTTCGGCAAGAAAGTCGAACCTTTATGGTTATTAATTACAAATTAAATATATATGGCTCTATGGTCGCAAAATGTGTTTCTTGATTTTTATATACAACCAAAATTAAATTGTATTTTTCGGCAAAATAGTCGTTAAGAAATAAAAATGTCGTATATGGTGTTACTTCACCATAGTCTTGTATAATATTCTTTTGAATTGATTTTTTAAGTCTTTGCCACGGATATACAATAATATCGTCTATATTTAAATACGCCGCCGCAGCTGCGTCAAGTGAGCTATCCAAAATTTCTTGTAACAACTCGTTATGTTTAGAAGCTAAAGGGCGCTTATTGCCATTTAAATCTATACCAAACAAATAGTCATTAAATTCACTATTTAATAAAATTTCTGCTCTTTTGAATAGTTCTTTACATCTTTCTACTGTTCCACCAATGCTATCAAAGTAAAGTTTTGAAGAATTGTTACTTTTGTAGTTGAATTCGTTTAGTGGCTTTTGTATAAAATATTGCAATATAACCCCTACAATTATATCAATAATGAGCAACACGATACCGCTAACCCAAGCGGAAGTATTCTTAAATATTGCGCCACCAATAATCAAGCCTATAAAAACAGGGAAAAGAATATGGGTTATTGTTTTTGCCGTTTTCATTTAAGACCTCACTTACGCACATAATAACACTAAACTTAGTGTATGTCAAACAAAAACACGCTATTTAGTGTAAGCTGTAAATATGAAAACGTTTGGTGAGAATTTGAAAAGTTTAAGAAAACTTAGTAAAATGAATCAAAAAGAATTTGCCATAAAAATGAATACGACGCAACAGCGTGTAAGCGAGTGGGAGTGCGATAAAGTTGAACCATCTTTATATAATTT
>CAMWLA010000030.1 GCA_947174975.1 uncultured Clostridia bacterium
TTACAACCTTGTCCCACGCTTTACCGTTAGCAAGATAATTGATTTCCGAATCGTTTATTGCATTAACGCAACTGATGAACTCGGCAAGTTTCATAGTCCCGTTATCCAGTTCATCGAACTCAAATTCGAAAACTTTAAAATTGAGAATTTTTCTATATTCGTCAAACAGCATAATCTCTTTCCTCAAAAAAACATAACTCATTTTAATTTCCAACAATAAAATGAGTCATAATTCTTTAAAATTCTACATAAAAATACCTAATTAGATAACAATAATTATAAACTATCTAAATAGGCGTGTCAAGTATCTAATTAGGAATTTATGATAGAATTGAAGTATAGGTAGATTTATGTTTGTAGAAATATTTAATGAGTTGTTGGAAGAAAATGATCTTAACCGCAAGCAATTTGCTGAAAAGAGCGGCATTCCTTACACAACAATTATCGGTTGGACTAAACTGAACAGACTTCCCGATTATACCGCTCTCATAAAACTTGCCGACTTTTTCAATTGCTCGATAGATTATCTTACCGGAAGACAAGACGATTATGGCAACGTTTATTCGTCGGTAGAGGTTTCACAAGCAGAACAAAACTTACTTAAGAATTTCCGCAGACTTGACTTAGGAAATAAAGATTTAGTAATAAAGTTAACTAAAAATCTGGCCAATCTGGAAAATAGAAATAAGGAATAAATACTAAAGAAATTGAAAACCATTCATAGTATTTCATAATTTTTTATAGAACAAATAATATAAAGCCGCAGTTTATTAAAACTGCGGCTCTTTTGTTTTTATAAATAATTATACCAAACTTGTTTTGTTTAAAATTATGTTGCTTACTGCGCCCAAGCCCGCGGCGAAGAGTGCGCCGCCCGCAAGGCACATAACCACGTTTATGAAATTTGAGTTTAACGGCGACATCATGGGAAGCATTGTAAAGAGCAACGCGCCCGCAGCGAAAGAACCGACAATCGAAAGCCACAATTTCTGTTTTGCGACTACGCCCAAAACGAGAGCAATCGACGCGAATATCGCAACCATAAAAATCTTTGAGAACATGCAAGCAACTATTCCGCCGGCACCGAAGCCTACCGTATTGAACGAAAGCCCCGCAATCGCACCGCCTAACATTGCGCCGATAAAGTAAGCCAGAATCATTATTGTTCCGCCGACGAAACCCACTAAGCTTTTGGATATAACGTAGTCCCATTTCTTTGAACGGACGGTGAACAGATTTTTAACGTAACCGCTTCTGAAATCATCCGCGACGAAAACGCAGACGAAAACCGCAATGAGAAAGTACAGCATATTGATATTGCACATTCCCGTCAAATCCATACTCATTGCCGAACCGCCGACAGAGCCAATCGCCTGCCACGTGTTGGTGAAGCCCGCAGCCGCTTCCGCGCCCTCTTCCGCTCCGCCCATCATCGAGGTCATAACCAAAATTAGTATGGGCATCACAAGGCTTACGCCCGCCATTATGTAAACGAGGGGCATAGTGAACACTCTTTTAAAGTCCACTTTAAGCATACTTTTAAGCCTTTCGAAAAAGCTGTGTTTTTCAAATGCAAGCATATTACCGCCCCTCCTTCATTAAGTCAATATAGTACTCTTCCAAGCCGATTTTGTCCGTGCTGATTTCTGTAACCAAAACGTTGCTTTTGTAAAGATATTCCACTACCTCTTCGGGTTTCACCGCGTCATATACGCGGATATATTCGTTTTCAAGCGTTACGCGCGAAAACCTCTTATCAAGTAAAGCTTTCGCAGTCTGCATATCTTTGGTCTTCAACGCGACGAATGTCGGGCAGTCCGCTTCAAGCTCTTCCGCGGTCATCTCTCTTATCATTTTGCCGCCGCGAACTATGCCGTAGTGGGTTGCGATTTTTTCAAGCTCGCCCAAGATATGCGACGAGATAACGACGGTGCAGTTATAGCTTTTGGTAATGTCCACAAGCACCTCTCGCATAATGCGCATACCGTCCGCGTCGAGTCCGTTGATGGGTTCGTCCAAGACGAGCAGCGCGGGGTTGCCCAAAAGAGCCATTGCAATGCCGATACGCTGTTTCATGCCGAGCGAACAGTTTTTGAACTTGTTCGAAGCCGAGCCTTCCATACGCACGGTTTTGAGAACTTTGCGCACCTCTTCTTCCGCGTTTTTAATATTGAGATTTGCGGCTTGAAGCATCATATTGTTCCAAACACTGTAATTAGGGAAACACCCGGGAGCTTCGATCAAAACGCCTATCCGCGCCCTGATATCCGCGTCCTTATAGTCCTTGCCGAAAAGCTTTATTTCACCGCCACTCGGAACCAGCAGTCCGCAGATTAATTTTTCGGTCGTAGATTTACCAGAACCGTTTTCACCGATAAAGCCGTAAATCGCACCTTGCGGAACTGTCATATTCAAGCCGTTCAAAGCCTGCTTCTGACCGAAGTTTTTTGTTAAATTTCTTATTTCGATAGCATTCATTTTACACCTCTCAATAACAGTCGCGCTTGTTTAAAATAAGCGTACCCAAGACGTTGTAAACTACAGCCCAGACAACCGAGTTCATAAGGCAGATAAACAGCGACAACACGTTCGCCGAAAGGCATGCGTACACGGACGAGCCGTAAAGGAATATGTTGAGCGCGGGCGTATTGCCTACAACCGCGGCTGCGCCGATTACGGGGATACCCGTTCCGAGAAAGAAACAAAGGGCAATTGAAATGCCGAACTTCGAGCGGAAAATTACGTTTATAAACGTGTACAGACTTGCCCAGCCAAGGCTCATTATCATCTTGCCGAGTATCGCGCAAACAAGCGAACCCGCGTTGATTGAAAAAGACAGCCCGGTGAACACACCCGAAAGCACGCCGCCTATAAAGTACGTCACACACATACCGAGCATAGAGAACGCGCCTAAAAGAGATTTGGAAATCATATAGTCCTCTTTCTTTGCGTGGGTGGTAAACAACTGCTTGACGTAACCGCTTTTATAGTCGTGACCTATGAATATCGAAATCATAATTCCGCCGAAGATGAAAACCATATTCATATTCGCGTAGTCGCCGATATCGCTTACGACGTACAGCGGTTTGTTTGCGGCGATAATCTGCCACGCGTTTGTGAACATACCCGCCGTTTCGCCGTCGCCGCCCATTGAGCCCATTGAAACGAGCGCGGGAATAAGAGCGGCAATTAAAAGAAATATGTAAAGTAAAGGCGTGTGGAAAAGGCGGTAAAAGTCAACCCCGAGCATACCTTTAAGCCGTTTGAATAAGCTTGGCTGCTCAAACTTCAATTCGCGTACGGTCTGCATATTAAATTACCTCCTTATTGCTCATTAACTCCACGTAGTACTCTTCGAGTCCTATTTTATTCTTTTTGATTTCGCAAACGCCAAGTCCGTTTTTCATAAGGCAACTTACGATTTTTTCGGTATCGTCCACGTCGTAAACGCGGAGACAACCGTCCTCTTGTTTTACGTTATAAAACATATCCTTTAATACTGCCGCCGACCTTTGCATATCGCTTGTTTTAAGCGACACGAACACGCGCGAACGGGCGTCCATTTCTTCGGCGGAAAGCTCTTGAATCATTTTGCCTTGACGGATAATTCCGTAGTGCGTTGCAATCTTTTCAAGCTCGCCTAAGATATGCGAAGAGATAAGCACTGTACAGCCCAAGTTTTGGGTTATGTCGACGAGAATTTCGCGCATTATTTTCATACCGTCGGTATCGAGCCCGTTGATGGGTTCGTCCAGAATCAAAAGCGCGGGATCGCCCAAAAGCGCCATTGCAATGCCTATGCGCTGTTTCATTCCGAGGGAACAGCTTTTGAATTTTATGCGCGCGTTATCTTCCATTCTTACGATTTTCAAAACGCGCTTGATTTCTTCCTCGCGGTTTTCAAGCCCTAAATTCAAGGCTTGCATCATAAGGTTTGCCCGCACGCTTGAATTAGGAAAACAACCCGCGTTTTCAATCAGCGCGCCTACGCGCACTCTTACGCCCGCGTCGGAATGGCTTTTGCCGAACAGCTTAATCTCACCGCCGTCGGGAACGAGGTGTCCGCAGATAAGCTTTTCCGTAGTGGACTTACCCGAACCGTTTTCGCCGATAAAGCCGTAAATCGCACCTTGCGGGACGGTCATATTAAGATTATCCACCGCATACATTCCGCGGAAACTTTTCGATAAATTTCTTATTTCTATGGCGTTCATTTATTACCTCCTGCATCTTACAAATATATTTTAGTAATCTTTTCGCTTAAACACCACAACATAAAAACCGAATTGTGTTGTTTTCTGAAAAAAACTATACTTGATTTTCACGTTCGCTACATTTTTCAAAACCGTTGAAACCGCAAAGTCGGGAATACGTCTTGTAACCGCGGAATTTATCTATGATAAACGTAACCAAGAATAAGGCGGAACCCGCCATGGCTATCATAACGTCTTCCATCGTATCGGCAAGCGGAGATTTACCCAATGCAACGGACTCTGCAACGCGCTGGGCGTCTGCGCCCGTAAACCTATCGGCTATGTATTCCCAAACCTCCCAAAGCGCCGCCACGCCAAGTGTGAAAGCAAAGATAATTACGATAAAGCCGACGGGATTTAATTTACTGCCGTTCCAACGGACTAAAAGCACGAACACCGTTAAGCTGCACACAAAACCGAAAATGCCGTGCAATATCAGATCCCAGCAATGAACCTTGTCGTACAAGCCGATTGCACTGCCTAACCCGCAAGCGCAGAATACAAACACCGTGGATACGGCCGGTAAAATAAGCGGTAACGGTTTTTTCGTAATTGCTCCGTAAACCGGAAACGCAAAAGGCAACAATGCCGATACGATTAACTCGGCATACATCGTCGTTTTACTGCCGTCGGTTACGGCGTAAATAATACAGAATATAACCGCAATCAATTCCGATATTATTCCGGGCAACCATTCAATAAATCTTTTAACTTTCATCTTTATTTGTTTTCCTATTTACGTGGAATTTCTTTTATCGCCTATAGTTACGGGCTTACCGCAAAAAACGTTTTTAAGCCGTTCGGTCCGATAAGCGCCTTCTCAAGCTCAGTCATTTTCTTCGCCGGTAACTTCAACGGTATAATTTTCGAGTCCTTTCGACTTTAAGAAAGCGTTGAACTCGCGTGCAAGCTCTTCTGCGGAATACTCGGAAGCGTCTTTGATTTTTGCACCGTAAGGATTACCGCCGTAACCCGCCGTTGTTCTGTAAACGCTTTCTTGCGCTCTTGCAATGTTGGCTTTGGTCTGTGCCGAAATTCCGTCAACAGCCGCAGCCGTTTTTGCGGGGACCTCTTTAATGCCCTTTTTGAGATTTGCGATAATAAGCTGAACTTTTGCCTTAAAGCCTTTGGTGTGCAAAAGCTCGGTAAATTCGGGGTTGGCTTCCGCAGACTGACGCTTAACCTCTTCAAGCTTTGCCTTGTCGGCTTCCCTCTGCTTACGCGCATTTTCAGCCATATTGCCGAAAGCGACTTTGAATTTAGCCGCTATACCCTTCGTATGGCAAAATTCCTCAAACTGTTTACTGATTTCCTCATAACTTTGCGTATTGTTCTGTTCCATTTTTTTAATTCTCCTTATCTGAATTATTTTTTTATTTCTTTCGGCGTGTGCAAGTAAAATTTTCCATTGTTCGCTGCCCGTTGCCGATAAAAATTTTTGTAAATCTTTTTCGGTCAGCCCGCTTGTTTTGTCTTCTTCCATACCGCACCTCCGTTTTACAAATATAGTATAATTCGCATTTTCGCAAAGCACCACAACATAAAAACCGAAAAGTGTCGGTTTCTGATTGATTTTTAAATAATTTTTTTGTAAAATAGAGATATGAACAGATCGGAATCGAAATTTAACAATTCGGCAAGCAAAATGAGGCGCGCATTGCTTACTTTGTTGGAGAACAACGAGTTTGCCGATATAAACATAATGGATATATGTAAGGCGGCGGGCGTAAACCGTTCAACGTTTTACGCCCACTACGACAATACTTACGACCTTTTAAAGGAAGCGCACGAAAGCCTTATACAAACTTTTTTCAACGAGTGCACCTTCGACGACCCGGTAGATTTAAAGAATATGTCCGCTTTAAGCGCGGAAGATTTAAACCTTATTTCGCCCAAATACTTACTGCCCTATCTGCAATTTATAAAAAAGCATAAGCGGTTATTTAAAATTTACAACGATAACGCCCATTCTTTCGAAGTCAGCAAAATGGACGACTATATGATAGAAAATCTGTTCGTTCCCATTCTTGCCAAACACGGCGTAACGGACAAAAAGCTCGTTTACTATATGGAAAAATACTTTCTCAAAGGTATAGACGCCATAATCAACGAGTGGGTGCGCAACGACTGCGAGGATGATATTTTATTTATTTGCGAAATTATAATTATCTGCGTAAGACCGACTATGAGCGGAAGGGAAGCCGAATAAATGAATTTTTTTAAGGATCCGAAAATCTGGTTTCTGATACCCGTAATAATTATTGCGATAGGCTCAACCGTAGGCGCTACGCTGTTTATGACGCAAGAAAGCTTAGCCGACTACAAAACGTGGGGCGTCGTATTTATAGGAATTATGGCGGTAAGCGTAAGCTACTCCGTATACGGCGTTATCCGCCTCTATCCCAAGGCTAAGGAAGCCATTCTGAAGTGGTCGAAAAAGCACCCTTTCTGGGACAGACAGTTTTCCGAATACGGCTTTACAACACTGCTTTTTACCGCATTTTCGCTTGCGGTTACGCTTGCGTTCGCAGTATATAACGGCTCGGTTGCAATAGTCATAAGCTCAATATGGTTCGGTGCGCTGGCGGGTTACAACGTACTGCTTATAGTTCTTTACGGCAGTATCCTTATTTACCACGGCAAGCGTAAAAGAGCCTTAGCCAAGGGACTTGACGAGGGGCAAATTCTTATACAAGACGCTAAAAGATACCGCGTCTACGGCGTTATGTTGTTTTTGTTGCCCGTTTGCCTATCCTTTGCTATAATGCAGATGGTTGCCTACGGCGATTCGTTCGTGCATACGGGAATAACCATTTACGTGTACGCTATTTATGCTTTTTACAAAATAATAACTGCCGTATACAACGTTATTAAAGAATGGAAAAACAGCTCTATGCCGATTATGGCGGCGAGGAATATCAAGCTTGCCGACGCATTCGTTTCTATTCTTGCGCTTCAAACGGCTATGTTCCGTGAATTCAGCGAGGGATTTGACGAGAAAACTGTAATAACTTTTAATGCGGTAACCGGCTTGATCGTATGCCTTCTTACGGTGGCTCTGGGCGTCTTTATGATAATAGACGCGTCGTTGAAAATAAGAAAAATCAAAACATCCTAAAAATTTTTTAGGACGCTTAGAAGAGTTGCGAACAAAACACTATACAAATAATAAGATAAATTTTAATATAATTACATAAAACATAAAAGCACACTTTTAAAGTGTGCTTTTTTAACTACTTAGCCGCAACTTTTCAGTCGCGGCTTTATCATTATTTAATATTTAAAAAATCTTTACGGCAGTTGACTCTGAACAAATCAACAAGCTGTAACATCTCTTCGTCTTTAATGGTGTTCTTTCTCGGCAAGTGCGCCGTAAGCATATAAATCTGCGCTGCCTTTTCAACCGTTTCAATGAGTCCGAACGTTTCGTCCATAGTTTTGCCGGCGCCGTATATGCCGTGCATTGCCCAAACTACAAGGCGGAACTCTTCCATTTTCTTTGCGGTTGCTTTGCCTATTTCGTCCGTTCCGCAAAGCATCCAAGGAAGTATACCAATACCGTCGGGGAATACGACTATACACTCGGTACACATTTCCCATAAGGTATGCGTAAACTTCTTTTCGTCAAGCTCGTGAACAAAATTCATTGCAAGCGTATTCGTAGGGTGACTGTGCATTACTACTCTGTTTTCGGGGTCGACCTTTAATCTCGCCATATGGCTCATAAGGTGTGCGGGGAACTCGCTCGTAGGTCTGCCGCCGTCCACTTCATCCCGTGAAAACCGATAGCGTTCAATACTGTGGCGTTCGGTATTTGAGAGCGTATGTCTGATGCAATCATACTGCCTTATTGCATATTTACCAAAGTGTCAATATCGCTTGACGAGCTTACGCGGCAACCGGATTTCCATATCGCATTAGGCGCTGAGCTGTGTAAGTTCGTTCCGCTGTTACCCATTCCGCTGCTTGCCGAAGTACAGAACGGAATTATAGTCTTACCCGAAAAATCGTAACTTTCAAGGAAAGTATAGATAATCTTCGGTGCTTGAGAGTGCCATATGGGATAACCGATAAATATTACGTCATATTGCTCTATATTTTCAACACTTCCGCTGATTTCGGGACGGGCGGTCGGATCCGCTTGCTCTCTATCGGCTCTGCAATTTGTATAGTACTTTAAGTCGTCTGTAGTATACGGAATGGCGGGCGTTATTTGATAAAGATAAGAATTGCTTACTTCCCTTTGTATTGATTCCGCAACGCCCTTCGTTGTGTTCGTGCAAGAAAAGTATGCAACAAGCACTTTGCCGTTGGTGCCCTCCGGTATTTTGTCAGCACCGTCGTCTTTACCGCAACCGACAGCTAAGCACGCACAAAGCATTGTAACAACTCCGAGAATTATCGAAATAAAAGTTTTCTTTTTCATAATAGCCTCCGATTTTATTTATGATTAAACTGCATTACGCCGACAAGCTTATGCGGTATGTAAGCTTCTTCCAAGTACGCTATTTCTTCGGCTGTCAGTTTAACGCCTACCGCTTTGACCGCATCTTCTATATGCTTGACCTTCGTCGCCCCGACTATCGGCGAGGTTACTTTTGAAAGCAGCCAACCGAGTGCGATTTGAGTTTTTGTCAAACCCTTCTTTTCGGCAAGAGCGGCAACTCTTGCAATAATTATGCCGTCTTGCTCTTTTGTGGTATCATACTTACTTTTAGCCACCGTGTCCGTTTCAAGTCGCTTCGTGATTTCGTCCGCCGCTTTCACAAGTCTGCCGGACGCAAGCGGACTGTACGGCGTAAGCGCGATATTGTTTTCTTCGCAGCACGGTATCATCTCCCGTTCTTCTTCACGGAATAAAAGATTATAATGACCTTGTACCGATACGAATTTCGCCCAGCCGTTGCGCTCTGCAATAGCGTTTGCTTTTTCTAATTGCCACGCATAACAGTTTGAAATTCCAATTGCCCTCACCTTACCTTGTTTAACGGCTGCGTTTAGTCCATCCATAATTTCATCTATCGGCGTATGGTAATCCCACATATGGCAAATATAGAGATCAACGTAATCGGTTCCAAGTCGTTTTAAGCTGCTTTCAAGGCAGTCGGCAACGTGCTTTTGTCCGCTTATGCCGTTTGCGATTTCTTCTTGCGTTCTCGGCAAAAATTTGGTTGCGATAACGGCATTCTTGCGGGCAGTCAGCTTTTTTAAAATTCTTCCGAGGTATTCTTCACTCGTACCGCCGGCATAGCCCATCGCCGTATCAAAAAAATTTATTCCGCTATCAAGTGCCGATTTTATAATTTCTTTTGAATTCTCTTCGTCGAGTACCCAACCGTGATGTCCGAGTTTCGCGTCTCCGAATCCCATACACCCCAAACAGATGCGCGACACCTTTATTCCCGATTTTCCAAGCTCAGCATATTCCATTCGATACCGCCTCCAAATAAAAAATGTAAGTGCCGTTTATATTGACACCTACATTATACATACATTTACTTATTATGTCTAATACTTGTTTTCTATACTCTCGTATGCTCAATAGACATACGAATATGATTTAAGAATTTTGTTGCCGCTGTTCCCATCGGCTGATGCTTTTTCCAAGCTATAACCGACGTACTTATTAAATCGGGATATAACCATTTAATGCAAATGTTATCATTGCCGTACATGGATACCGCGCCGTAAACGGAAAACGCATACCCAAGCCCTTGTTCGACGAGCTTAGCCGCATTATTTATTAGATTGTTTGAAGAAAAGACGTTAAGCTTATCGTAAGATGCTCCAAACCAATTAGCAAGTTCGGACTTTACTTTATCACGGCTCGGAAGTATTAATGGCTTGTCAATTAAATCGTGAGGAGTCACCTTCTCTTTTTCCGCAAGAGGTGAATCCTTCGGCACCACGACTACCCAATGCTCCTGCACGGGCATACGGATAAAATCGTATTTATCAATTTCTACCGGTTCAAGAAACAAGCCGAAATCCATAAGTCCTTTATCTATCTGGTCTTTGATGTTGTCGGCATTGCCGGAATAAAAGTTAAAGCTTATGCCCGGATATTTTGCAGTAAACTCTTTTATCATTTTTGCAAGCCCGCTCACCGCGCTTAACTCTCCGCAACCTATCGAGATAATTCCGCCTATATCGTCCCCGCCGTTCAGCTCTGAAAATTCTTGCTCGGTCTTATCCGCAAGCGCAACCAATTCTTCCGCGCGGCGGCGAAGCAACACTCCCGCCTCGGTAAGCGTGATTTTTCTGTTACCGCGCTCAAATAATTTTGCGCCGAGTTCTTCTTCCAATTGTGCAAGTTGACGCGACAACGACGGTTGCGTGATATGTAAAACGTCCGCTGCCCTTAAAATATTTTCTTCTCTGACAACCGCCAAAAAATAGCGCAATACGCGCAATTCCATAGCTTACTCCTAATATACAAAAATTAGCAAATTTCTTGTTCTTATGCCTTTAAATTATAGCATATTTTGCCTTATGAGTAAAGCTTTCCCCGCTAATATGTGTTTTATTTTATTTACAGTATTATGCTGTATTGACTGTATTTTATTACATTATGATGTATATTATTAAATAGAAAAAAACTTTATTAAATATAGGTAAATATGAAAAGTATAATTGAAGAGCTGATTTCTCAAAACAGTCAGTTTATGGATAATATAAAATATAATGAAGAATATTGGCAACTGACAAAATACGGCAACAATATATATGAGAAGCTAAAAGCAACCTTGAATAAAAAGCAAATCGAGTTATTGGATAAACTTTTAGATAATCACGCAGATTTATCCGCAGAGGCAAGCGAGTGCCACCTTTTACAAGGCTTTAAAGCGGGCATAAAACTAATGGTTGAGTGTTTATAAATATGCGGTGTATATCACGCCGAAAATAGTTGGGTATAATGCCCCGAAGAACTACATAATACAAAAAAAGAAAGCAACCACAAAATGTGGTTGCTTCTTTTTTTGAAATCCGGCAACTACCTTATCTTGCGGGGCATTATACCCAACTACTTCTGGCGTGATAGAGCTTAACTTCTGTGTTCGGAATGGGAACAGGTGGATCCTCTATGCTATCG
>CAMWLA010000031.1 GCA_947174975.1 uncultured Clostridia bacterium
CTTTCGTATTCCGCAACTATAGACGACTCAGCCGGCTTTAAAAAGCTGCCGTCGGTTTCATCGGTAACGCCGTCGTCTTTTATATTGAAATATGATTCGTTATTCTGCATTTTATCATTTGCTCCTTGCGCTTACCATATCACAATTGGAAAAATTTGTCAATATCTGCGTTCGCCGAATACGCGATTATACTCAATAAAAACAAAATTCGCGCGGGATATCCCCGCGCGAACAGTTTTCGTCTTTTATTTTAATCCGCAACGTAAACGACAATCTTTTGTATAAACACTCTGTTGTTGGTGTCGATTTCGACTTTTGTCGAAGCCTTGCTTGCGGTGAAATTAAAGTTCATAATGCCCCAGCCGTTTTTGCTTGCCGTCTGCTCTTCCGAACCGTTTACGGAAACCTTATCCTTTTGGTCCTCGTTCCACTGACGCGCCGTGATTACCACGCCGTTTATCTTTTTACTGAAATTGAGCGTTATCTTGCCGTCGTTGTTTTTGGAGCCTACTTTAATAAAGCCCGTGCCTTGCATTACACCGCCCGATTCGCTATTGCCCAGCACAACGTTTGTTGCCGAAGCGCTTACGAACAAGTCTGAATTTCCGCACGCTAAGCCGAAAATATAATCGGGGTTGGCAAGAGTACCGGTCTGCGTTAATTTGGTCATATCGAACTCAAGCGGCGTACCGTCGGGCTCGACAGTTTCGGGGTAGTAGTTATACTGCTTAGGGTCAACTTCGCTGTCCCTATAGATTATACCGTCGCCGATTGCTCTGACGGAAATCCACAGCTTATTCTGCATAGGAACGGAGAGCTCTTCGCCGGCTTCGATATAGCCCTTTATATCGACTGATTTGGTTTCCCAGTTGTCGTAGTCGTCGTCAATAACGCCGTAAACGTTATACCAGTAACGCACTGCGTTTTCGATTTTATTCCAAGTAGCTACGCCCGTCTTGGGGTTAATGTTGATTTTGGGCGTTTGAAGCTGTATGCGGTTGTCGGAAGTAACCGCAAACATAAACGTAGGCTCGTCGTCGACGTACATATGGTCGTCGTCGATATACAGCATTGCGGAAAGCATAACGAGAATATCTTCAGCGCCGCTTGCGGGACAAGTTACGGTAACGTTGCCGTACTTATCCATATCGAACGCGCCAGTGTCGTCATCGTCCACGGTCCACAGTATATTCACGCCGTAAAGCCTTACGGGAATAAAGAAGTCGTCCATTATCTTGGAATCTTCTTTAAGCATATCCCAAGCGTTCAAAGTCTCGATAACAAGCGCATATCTGTCGTTTTCCGCAATGTTTTCAAAGTCAACCGAACGGTAGCTTGAAAGTCCCCTAACCTCGCCGTCCGTAACAAGCGTACCCATTGCGGTCACTTCAAGACCTACAAGCCTTTCGTCTATTGCCAGATACAGCTCGGGAACGTCGTCGCCGAAAAGCTTAAATCCGTTTTCAAGCACGGCGTCGCCGTCCGCGTTCGCCGCTATCGTACCCGCAACCATAAATTCACGCTTAGGAAGATTTTCGCCGTAGTAATTCATAATTTTTGTAATTTCGGCTACGGTATAAATCTCGTCGGCTATACTGAACTCAACCTCGTCGCAATAAGCGCTTGAACCGCGGCGGTCTGAATAATCGCCGTCCTCGGCAATTCCGTCGGCGCCGTCGCCCAAAGCCATAACCTTGAACGACCAAACGCTGTCAAGCTTCGCTACGTCGATTTCGGAAAGGTCAACCGTAATGGTAGTTTCCTCAACCGTCATGGCGCTTTGCTGCGCGCCGTTAATTACGTACTTGTAACCGCTTGCGCCCTCAACCGCGCTCCATTTTACAACTACCTTGCCCGCGTCCGTGCCCTCGATTTCAACGGTAAGGTTTTCGGGTGCGGAAAGATTGTCTGCGGGCGCTTTATACGTCTTGACTGCGGAAAAATCTCCGTCAGCATAGTTTACTCCGTCGCCCTTTGCTTTTACCGCAATTGACTGACCGTCTGCAAGCCGAACTTCGCGGGTTTGGGCGGTCTGTTCGGTACCGTCGTTGATCTTAAACGCGTAACCGCTTGCGTTTGCAACCTCGTTCCAAGTCGCTTTGCCGTCCGCGTCAATGCTGACTGTGGGAACGGATAGCGCGGAAGGGTTAACGGTTTCGTTGCCGTTTTGAGTGCCGTCTTCGGTGCCGTTGCCGTCGTTCTTGTTACAGCTTTGGCAACTGTTGCACGCCGCAAGACAGAAGCACATACATATTGAAAATATAAGGCTTATAACTACAAGCCATAAACGTCGTCCTTTCATACGACCTCCTAAAAATTATCTTTCAATCGTATTCTATCACTTTATTTTATAAATGTCAAAAACTGAAAAATATTATTTATTTCCAAAAAAACAACCCTCTCTTCCGAGAGGGCTGTATTTTTAAGTTTTATTCTTCAACCGGAAAGCTGATTTCAATACTCTGCAAGTAAACGTCTTTTGAGGCGTCACCGCTTGTGATAATAACTTCGCCGGCGGTAGTTACGGTAAACGTTCTGTCGCCGCTGTCGGACAAGTTTGTTCCGTTCTCGTCTGTGTCGGGCGTTACTACGTTTATAGCACTTCCCCAATAGCCGCACTTCAAGGTTATCGTAGCACCCGCTGCAACTTTAATTTTAATTGAGCCGGTACCCGTTTTGAACAGCCAGTAGCCACCGTTCTGATAATCTTGAACACCGGAAAATTGAATAAAATCAGTTGTTTCTATTCTGTTGGAACTGCTGCTGAAAGTTTCATTTCCGGTAATTTCTTGAAGGGTTGCATTTTTAAATTCTACGCTTATCGTTGTAAGCGACGCTTGGGTTGAGTCGTCTTTCGTTATAACTATTATACCGCCGTTTTCGGTAGTGAACGAAGCACTATTTTTATTGGCATCCGCTTCGACTTCGTCTGTCAGCTCGGTCAATTCGCCGTTTTCGCCCTTTTCATAGGCTTTATAGAAGCCCCAGCTGCCCGCTTGATAATAGCCGCCGGAAATCGTTATAGTTGCGCCCGCTGCGACGTTGAGAGTTATAGTACCCGTTTTAAAGCAGAGATAGTTGCCGTTATTATCATAGCAGTCGCCGTCAAGGAACACGTACTGGTTGTTGTTTGCCTTATCGGTGCTATGCGTATAAACGGTAGTGGCTTTGGTAACTTCGGTCAGCTCGATTTTAGGAGTTGCCGCAGTGAAAGAAACTTCGGTTTCGTCAACAGTGATGGTATAAGTACCGGTGCCCTCCGCGTCTAACGTTGCGGTGTTGTCCGTAATTACGTATGCGCTGTCGGAAAGCGCGGGAAGGTCTACTACGATAGAAGGAACGTCGCACGTGCCCTCGCCGGTACACTCCTTGGTTGCCGTGCCCGCGCCGGTAGCCGTTGCGGTTATTACCCAGTCGCCGTAGTTATGTACGTGCATACCGGCAAGCGTTGCCGCTTCAAACGAAATAGTTTCGTCCGTCTTAAGGGTATAGGTTGAATTTCCGGCAGTCGTACCCGCGGTTATCGTATAGTTGTCTTCCGAAAGAACGGGAAGAGTGAGGCTGTCAACTGCGGGCGTTGCGTCTTCGCAGTCAACGCAAGTTCTTTCCGCAGTGCCCTCGGCTTCATCCGTAGGCGCCGTTGCTACCGTCCAAGCGCCGTATTCGTGAACGTGTACGGGAGTTTCGGAAGAATCTACGATAATGCTTGTTACGCAAACCTTTATTCCGGAGAAAGTAAGCGTTGCTTTGCCGTTTTTATAATTAATTTTAACGTTTTCTGCAGTACCGTATCCCGAATAGAAAGTTACCGCAACCGTGCCTTCAACATCGAACGTTATGGACGTTCCGGGCTGGAACCAGCCGAAATTTTTATCGGCGCCGAGTTCGGTGTTCCAAGCTCCGTGAACGGTCATAAGTCCGTCGAAGATTACCGTTTGTGCGTCTGCCGCCGAAGCGCTTACGTTGCCGTTAGGGAACGAATCGGAATCGAATGTATAAGTCTTTGAAGTTATTTCAACGCCCTTTGCGCCGTCCCACGTATCGGTATAGGTTACAAGTCCGTTTTCAGTGCCGAAGATTACCGAGAAGTCGCTGTAGTTTGCAGCTTCAGTCGCGGTAAGCATCTTCATGCCCGCAACTTCCGTCGAAATAGCGCCGTCGCCGCTGTTGTTGTACTCAACGAATTTAACGGTTTCGTCGGTAGGCAAACCGTTCATCGCGGTATATCTCGTGCCGCCTCCGCTTGTATAACCCTTAGTGGAAATATGTCCGTCAAAGTCGCAGTTGATATAAGCAACCGCTGCATATGCGCCCCAGGTTCTGCCGAGCGAAGTATTAGCAGCCGCAACTACCGAAGCGGGAGCGATAAATTCGCAGCCGTCGAAGATTGCGCCGTACTGTACCCAGTCGCCTGCGCCCTTGTTGCAGCCCTTGAACGCGGTTACGTAACCGCCGTCTACTATACTTTCTATCGTACAGTCTTTGAAGTACGTCGTGTTGTTGGTACCGAATATGAAGTCCGTTCTGCCGCAGATATAGGTGTTTTGAATAAGCTGTCTGCCGGTGAACAGTTCGATAGTGTCCTGATAGCCTAAAAGTCTGCAGTTATCCATAACTACTTTATCGGCTTGGATAAGCACTGCAAGCGCACGGTGTTCGCCGTAGCCCGGTCCGAATACCTGGTCAAAGTGCTCGGTCGAGTTGTACCAGTTGGAAACCGTAACGTCTTCGATAACGAAGCCTACCGCCTTGTCACGGACGTTCAAGGTTGCAGTTGAATCGGTTATATGAACGAAACCGCTTTCGTCTGCAATACCTACGAGCGAATCCCACTCGATTACGGTCTTAGAAGCGTCTTTGCTTGCGCCCTTAATAATAAGGTTGGGGATATTGATTTCAAGCCTTTCGGTATAAAGTCCTTCCGCAAGGTTGATTACCTTTTTAACGTTTTGTTCAAGCGTAAGTTTATTGAGGAAGTCCAGCGACTGCTGAATGGTCTTAAACTGATAAGCTCCGTTACTGCGTACGCCCACTTGATTGTCGTCGAGATTTCCGTTTACGCTGATTTCGATTTGCTCGTCAACGGTAACGCTTGCCGCGGTTATAGCCGCTACGTAAACGTCAAAGGTCTGCTTAAGTTCGGGATAATCAGTCCAGTAAACAGTTATGGTCTGCTTACCCGCCTTGCCCTTTTCAAAGCCTTCTATGGTGAAGCCCTCGGTTACGATAGTTTTTCTCGTACCGTTATCCATAACGGTTTTAACGATAAGTCCCGTACTGTCAAAATCTTCGTCCTGGAAGTAGAACTGCTTTACGGTGCGGTTGATATACTGTCCGTTGCCCGCGGTAGTGTTGCCGCCCTTGTAGATACCGTTGAAGCCGAGTTCGATAGCTTCGATATTGAATACGACTACGCTGTATTCGGCTTTGAACGTTTCACCGTCTACGGTATACGAAACTTTGATTTTGTAAGTTCCCGCTGCGTCCTTATTAAATTCCGAATCATCGATTACTACGCCTTCCGCGTCAACGTCGAGGGGTTCTATCGTGCCGGTAACCTTACGGACGATCTGTAACTGTAAATCGCTGTAATCGAAATCCTGTCCCTTGAAATAGCTTACCTTTCCTTCGTCTACTATTTCGATCTTTTCAACGGGGGTAACGCCGACTACCGTTTCGAATTTTGCATAGTAGATATCGGTCGTACCGTCTACGCGCGCTATCTTATATTCGCCCGCGGTTGCACAGTCGACAACGAGTGCGTACAAGCCGGAATCGGGATAATCTATTCTTTCCGTCGTGCCGTCGGGTCTTACGACTTGTATGGGCGACGATTTGGTTGTCGAACCGTTGTCGAAATAAATGGTCAGTCTACCGGCTGCAATAGCGTTAACCGATAAGAAGTGTCCCGCTTTTTCGATTTTAACCGACTTCGACGCGGTGAAACCCGTTGCGACGGGCGCGCCGGTGGGATTTTTGTAATCTAAAACGTCTTTATTTTCACGCGAACGCGTACGGATACTTGCTCCGCTTGAAATCGTGAAAATACCGCTCTTGAAATTACTGCTGAACGACTGGGTTTCCATATTGCTGGGAATAAGCTCGTATGTAGCAAACTTCGCACCGCAAACTTCGCAGATGCCGTTTGCACCCCACTCGTGTTCGCCTTCTTGTCTCGGCTCTTCGCAGCCTTCGTCTTTACAGTCTCTGTAGTGTCCGTTAAAATTGTACTGCCATTCGCCGTAGTTATGCTTTACTTCTTCGGGTTTTTCGGCGCCGCATATTTCACACTTGTCGTCCTCGCCCCAAATGTGCTCTTCGGGTTCTAAGTCGGGCTCATCACAGCCTTCTACGGCGCAGTGTCCGGTATGCGTACCGTCCTTGTTGTCCGTGTATTTATAATCATGCTTGTGTTCGGGAGTTTCGGGCTTTTCGGCGCCGCAATATTTACAGTTGTCGCCCTCCCAGTAGTGTTTACCTTGGTTTTTGTCGACCGCGTCGCAACCGTCTACGTCGCAATGCTGTTTATGCGTACCGTCGCCGTTGTCAACCCAAGAGTAATGGTGGCTATGCTCTTTGCTGGTGTCGTCACCGTTGTCCTTATCACCGCCGCAGCCCGCAAGGCCCGCGATACCCGCGCCTATCGTCGCGGTAACGGCGAATATAGACAAAAGTTTTTTGAATTTGTTCATCTTTCCTCCAAATAATTTTTTTAAGATTTTTTGCTATTAAGATATTTACAGTGTGCGTTGCATAACGCACACTATGGGATACCCCATAGCTATTTTATTACCGTATATATAATTTAACACAGCCGAACGCAATTGTCAAATGTTAAATTCGTTTTTGCATGCCACATTCTGCCGTAAATTGAAATAAACAGTCACCGTTACATTTTGTGACAAAAAAAGCAACGCTTTAGCGTTGCTTTTTAACTTATGCGTAATATTCGATAATGATATAATACACGTCGATATTGCTTCCCTTCGAACCTATGCGGTACGTTCCGCCCTCGGTAATTTCGTTGGAAACAATTGCTTGTTCGGGACCGATCGCGTATTCGCAGACGGCTTTTTTGTTTTCGTCCACCATCTGGATATATCTGAACACGACGTCCGTCGTACTTCCGCCGCCGCTTGCCACCATAGTAACCGTGCAAGGTCCGGTAACGGTAAATTCGATAAACTTCTTCTTATTTTTCCCTCTAAAATTTTTTAGCTACGGTCCCCCATAGCTAAACGTATTATTGTATATATAATTTAACACACGAAAAGTTAAGATGTCAAATACTTGATTTTTTCCGTCTTATCTTTTTAACTTTTTTCGTCATAATCTTTCTGCCGATATTCTCGTACAAAAACTTTTTAACCCCGTGATATGCTTGCTTGAATTGCGCGTAGAACTCGTCGGGGCAGTCGAATATACCCAGATCTTCGATAACGGCCTGCTGCTGCACCGTTGTGTTTTCACCCTTCCAGTCGATTTGCAGATTTCCGAAATCTTTGACCGCAACGGCGTAATCGAAAAACTTTCCGCTATAGTCGGGAAACAGCGATTGCAAGCCGGATATGTAGGCTTTATCTGTTATCACGCCCTCCAGACTCAACCACTCGCCGTTATAGAATACTTCCGCCCAGGTATGAACGATTTGGGGCGGCGCAAGCCTTGCCATGATTGCGGGCATCAAGCTTTTCTGAAAAACTTTCGTAACCTTCGTGCCGTGCAGTCTGCAAGGAACGCCGACCGCGCGGAGTAGCGCCATAAGCAACGTCGCTTTCGTGTTGCATTGCCCTATGCCGTCCTTTAAAACTTGGGTTGCGGTCAAGTTGTCGTATTTATTGTAGCCGAGCAATATCTTGTTCTGAACGTAATCATAAATTGCACCGATTTTATCAAATTCGTCCAACCCGTTCCACTTTTCGCAATCAATCAAATCGACAATTTCTTTCGCACGGTAATTCAGCATAACCGTATCTTTCAAATATTTTTCCATAATGATTTTTACTCCCGTTAACTACCGCACATCAAGTTTACCGATAAAAGCGATATTAGTTTAATATTTTGCACAACCGTAATAGTTAAACTCCATTTAAACCGTTAAATCGATAAGAGAAATTTCGTCGTCGGTAAAACCGTATTTTTTATAGAGCTGCTTATCTATTTCCTCGACAGACTTGTTCCAATCTATATCTTTATAAATCGTATCGAAGTCCGGCAAGTAATATAAAAACTTATAGGGAGTCATGAGGTTTATACATTTGGCAAATTTAGTCGCTAAATATTTCTTACAATTTTCAGCCTTTGATTTATCGTCAGTATCGTAAATTGCTAACTTAGACCGCCCAAACGCCTCGTCGCATTCCAATAACTCGATATACTTGTCATTGACGAACGCTTCGTTCGGATACGCCGACGTTATAACGATTTTATACTTATCAACAGGTTCTCTATCCAAATCATCCGTCTTTATATAATACCATTTTGACGTTCCGCCGGAACCGGCTTTATCGTTGGTCAAAACCTTCGTATAGCCCTTGGGCGTGGGTAAAGCTCTATCGGTAACTTCTTTAAGGACACTGTTTTTATGATACTGAACAAAATTCGACTCGCATACCTTTTTTATCCCGCTCCATTTGAAAGTATCGGCACACGATGCTAATTTCTTTGCTATACTGAGAAATTCTTTTCGAACAGGCAAAATCTTATCTGTTCTTTCAATGCTTTCATCCTGATAAATTACCTTCTCGGCAACGCCGTCGTTATTATATAAAAATACGCCGACATCCCCGGGTATTCGCCTTACAATATCTCCGAATACAGACTCTTCGTCCGGAATATGCTTTTCTCCTTGCCTTGAACTTCCGTTATATATTCTCAAATATTCCAATCGTTGGTCAAGAGTATTCAGTTTACCTCTTTGAAATTCTTTCGCCGGATAAATCAGACACGAAATATCCGCCATTGAAAGTGCGATCTTCTGGAAATCCTGATAAATGTCTACGGCGTTTTTATTGTTGCCTTCGGTTGCCTCTTTAACAGTTACCTGATAGGGAGGGTTGCCGACTACTGCTCCGAATTTCACTTGTTTACCTCCTTGGGTAATGGTGTCAGTTCTCTTTATAGAATAAAAAGGTTTGTCTTGTGTTAATAACGAAATAATTTTTTCACAATCGGGTAAAACGTAAGAAGTAATAACTTCGTCCGCTTTTTTGCCGCCGTAGGCGATGCACTCAACGTTTAAGCCCAACGCCTCGTAAATTCTTCTTGTAAACTCGTAAGCGGTGGTTGACGTGGGAATTGAATAAATTGAATTCCTTAATTTTTCGTCTTCAACGCTGCCTTTTAAAACGGAATATAACGCAAAAGAAAATTCACCGGCCTTGCTTGCAATATCTAAAATTTTCTCACCGTTATTTACAATTTCAACAAGCTTATCCTTGCCTATTAAATTGCACATATTCTCGGCAATTTTATTTGGTGTTACTATTTCCGAAGTGGAAAATCTGTTAAATCTGTTTAACGCGTTTGCCGCGCGCTCGTTTTCGCTTAACTGCTCGTCTTTGGAAAGCATATTCGCCCGTTTAATTACTTCGTCCACGCCAAGCGCATCAATGCGGGATATGAATTTGATTAAACCTTGAATAAACTTTTTATTGAGTTCTAAGTTTTCAAAAATCCGGTTATTCTCAATCGAATACGGCGAAGCGGAATCAAGGCTGTCCAAGACAGCTTTCAGACTGTCTATATCTGACTTTGACAAAAATGCATAGAATGCTATTTTTGCTATACACATGCGGTATTTCTTTGCCAAGTCTTTATCTGCGCCGCTATTGCTATCGTTGTCCGTATTACCCGAACCGCCGGATTGGGTATTATTGTCGGGACTTCCGTCGTTACCGCCGTCGGTGTCTTCAAGCTCACTTTGTTCCCCGCTGTCGTTAGCCTCGGTTTTAGTAGATGAATTATCCAACCCGTTTGCATTTTGACTGCGGATATATGCCGCCAAATCGCTGTTTGAAAGTAATGCAGCATTCCAGGTTACCGACTTTACGTCGTCGATTATACTCTTTTCACGGTTATACTTTAATATGAGTTCTATTAAATTTTTAGGTTCAACTTTTACCAGCTTTTTCGCATTGTATGCGATTATGGGAGAAAAACTCAAATCGTCCGAAACGGTTTTTTCCAAAGATTGATTATTGCCTTTTACCTTGTTTACTACCCTTGTGGAAAGCCCCTGAATATTGAACATCCGTACCGGGTCGAAATCAACGAGAATAGTCTGCGGTTTTAAATCTTTTTTGAATTTACTTCCGTTTTCCGCGGCATATTCTTGGACGAATTGATTTTGGATACGGAATATTGCCTGATCGTACTCCTGCGGAGATTGTGTGTTTTTAAGCATTATCATAGTATCCCATTCTTTGACGGTAACGCCCGTAAGCATTTTATAAACCGTTAAAGTAATCGTCTTGATTTTCGGAGTTGAGTTCTCGCATTGGGATATATGTGCTTTAACTTTGTCGACACTGTCTAATTCTTTTTTCAGATTATGTCCGGTTATATTCAATACTTTATAATTGTCTAAATTCAGAAATTGCTCTTTATTTTTTTGTAACAGCAATTCCATCGCGTCGCAAGCGTACTTGAACGGAAGCGCAAATACCATGTGCTTACACACGTCGTTATCGCGTATTTTAGGTACGTTTAAAAACCCGAATATTTCGTCGCTTTCTTCCGAACCGTCAATAGCTTTTAACAGACTCAGCACCGCGGCTTCGTGCTTAAACTTTATTTCGCCGTCTTTTTTAACCGTGGCAAACAAATCGTTCAGCGTCCACTGCGCGCCGTTTGTTTTGGAACGGCGCAATTCTTCACGAATAGAATCCGGTAAATTAAACGCAAATCTTAACATTTTCGGAAAACCGAAATACGGATTATCGCTTTCCTGATAAGGAAAACCGGTTTCGGGATTAGTCACGTCGTTTTCAATATCCTCAAAATGCTCTTCGTCCCATTTTTCTTTTTCCGTCAATATATCTTTATATTGACACATTGCCACTATATTTTCTTGGGTAAACTTGTTTTCGTATAAAAGATTATAGGGTGTTCCGGATAAGTGCAATTGCTGAACCGCCGCTATCTTTTCAACTTTATTTTTAAACTGTCCGTATTCTCTTTGCTCTTCTTCAATAACGTCTTCGTCGGCGTCCTTTATGGGCTTGCCGTATTCGTGTGCCCATGCACCGTAGTGCGTTTCATCAACAATAAGCAAATCAAACTCAGTTCCGTAAATCTGTTTTAAGCGTTTCTTGATAT
>CAMWLA010000032.1 GCA_947174975.1 uncultured Clostridia bacterium
ATTTTGTCCGTCATATAATTAAATTTTTAACCGTCCAATCCGTTAATTTTTATACTTATTTTTACGTCGCTGATTTCTATCGTTACGTCGCTGAATTTCTGATTCGAAGGCGAACCGAACTGCCATATGATTTTGTACAACGTGTCCGCAGCGTCCTTTTCCTCATGGCAGAAGAACGAGTAAGTTACCGCCTCTTCGCCGAGGGTTATTCTCGACCACATGATCGTGGGATTCCAACCGCTGTAATAGTTTGCCGCGGCAACTATCATTTCAACGGGCGCGGAAGCCTTTGCCTTGAAGCTTACGACGTAGTTTGCACTGCTTCCCGATACTAAGAAAGAAGGGCTTGTTACCTGCTGTGCGTTATCCTTTGCGGAAAAGTTCGCAATCTTATAGGTAAAGCTTCCGCTTTCGGTTGTAAGAGTGCCGTCATATCCGTCGGCGTGGAATTCGGTGAAATCCGCAATGGGGAACTTGATGGTTGCCGTCGGATTCAAACGTCCTACTACGCTTATATCGGAAATTGTGATTTTGTTCTTTGCGTCGCCCGACTGCACGTATATCCACAGTTTACCGTTGTTATCCGCGTTAATCGATATATCGTGGGACACCTCTCCCAAAGGCGTATCCAATTTATCGATTTGTACTTCGTTCCACTGACTGTTCTGGAAAATGATTTCAAATTTATTATTCTGCTCGGCTTCGACCTTGAAAGATACCGTGTACGTTACGCCCGAGTTGACGGTTATTCCGGTATCGATAAACATTCCGCCCAGCCAGATATGTCCGGGGTATGTTTGCGTTATTTCAAGGCAAGCGGCATTTTTTTCGGTATCGGCGTAAGCTTTACCCTTAGCCTCTTCTTCTATTCTCGCTTTGACGTTGTCCTCGTTAAAGTTGAAATTGTCGACTTGTTCGACAACTGTTCCCGCTATCTGGGGAAACTCGTATTCAACTCTGTTAATATTCCACTTTGCGTCGCCTAAGCTTCCGAGGCAGACGTCAATTACGACATCCCTCTCTTTTTCGTCTTTCTCCATGCGGGCGGTGTGGGTAAATGAATAAACATGGTTTCCCTCTTCCACTAAAATCTCGGCGCAGTCGTATCCGTCTGCCATAACCTTGATTTTTCCCGCGACGTTCGAATTAATAGTATAGCGGAAGGTATATTGAAGATTTGTGGTTAACGTAAACGTACGACTAAGCTTTACATCTTCGGCAATTTCGCCGCCCTTTGTTTCAAGCACGAATTCGCCGTTTATCATTCCGCTCTTTTCAATGCTTGCCTCTCCGAAAGCATTAGCCGTGAAGCCGTCCGCCAACGCAAAAGTTTTATAAGTTTCACGGTCGACGACGTCAACGTAGGCGCGCTTTGTCGCAACTCTTCCCTTGCTGTCCGCAACAGAGTAGCTGACGGTATATTCACCCACTTCTGTAAAATGAGCGTAGCCGTCTTCGGATACATCCACGTGGGGAGTTACGGTTATTTGCATATCGGGCGTTATGTCGCCGTCCTCTTTGTCCAGCGCCGCAACGCCGTCGAGGAAGTCAACGGTACTGTTGACCATACACTTAATATCCTTTACGCCCGTCACGGAAGGAGCTTTGTTTACTTCTTGAGCCGCATCTCCGCAACCCGCAAAAACCAGAGCCGCAAGCACGGGAATTGCCAAAAACTTAATCTTTTTCATTATTTTTCTCCGTTTCGTCATCGCGCTTTATTGCGCCCTTTTCGTCCAGATAATCATCATCGTTTTGCTTCTTTTTCAACTCGAACACACTCGTGTTCAACGCCTTTGCTTTTAGGTGATAAAAGTTTTCCGTCATAAGCTTCGATATTACAAGCGGAACTGCGTACAATGTCAGCAGCACCACGTAGGGGTAATAAAGAATTGCCGCCACTATCCCGCCGATCAGTAAAACCGAAACTATGCTGCGCCACAGCGACCCGAATAACATCATTATTCCGTTATAAATAAGTTGGCGGAATTTCACTTCCATATTGATTATTACCGTAGGAGAGGTTGCAAGATACATAACTCCCACTACGAGGGCAATAACGCTGACCGACAGTACGAAATAGTTTGTTTTATCGGGGTGTGTGTTAAAAAAGTAAATATTGAGTATCGGAAAAACTATTATGACAAGCTGAAACAGCGTGTAGAAAATGAGTATTTTCCAATTTTTTCCGATATTCACGAATATGTCTTTGAACCGGCGTGAATTAATATCTCTTGAAAAATATCCGGTAACGCCGACTATCATCGGTATAAAAAATATTACAGTCAAGGCGGAAAGAGCGACAAGTAAGGTTACAACTAAAAATTCAAGCGCGTAATCGCCGAGAATTCTCAAACCTTTCATATCACCCCTCCCTTACCTTAATTAATTGCCTTGGGTTGCGGCAATATATCTGTCGTAAGCCTCTTGATTTATCTTCTTTACCGTATCGATAGAATTTCTGTTGGTGCTGAGCAAATTCAACCACGAATCTCTTGAAGGAGGCGTCTTGCCCGTAATACTTCCGGTGAACCAGCTTGCAATATTGTTCGAAAGCGAAGATTCGTAAGTATTTAAGGTTATAAGCTCGTCTTGCGTGTAATTGAGATTGGGTATGGGAGTTGCGCCCTCAAACGTATACGGCTTTACGTATTTTTCAAGATTTTCAAGTCTGAGATTTGCACGCGATTCCATCTGAACGTTGTTTTCCCAAACCTCTTTGGTGAGATACACAACGCCGTAGGGTGCGTTTTTCATTCTGAAATCGTCCGCGCTCTGTATTCCGTGGTCGTCGTTCGGTATAAGCTTGCCGTCCACTTTTTCAGATAAGAACGCTCCCGATTTGATCGAGCCGTAGTTGAGCTGTGCCGAATACTCGGGTTCGAAGAACTTATCGAAGTATGATAAAAGCCCTTCCTTGTCCTCGCACGCTTCCAATATGACGCATGCGCCTTTTTCAACTTCCAGCTCGTTGCTTACACCCACGAAGCGGTTGCCGTCTTCGTCTTTGAGCGGTAAAACGATTATATA
Organism: uncultured Clostridia bacterium; assembly: GCA_947174975.1. Lineage (GTDB taxonomy): Bacteria > Bacillota > Clostridia > Christensenellales > Borkfalkiaceae > Coproplasma. The sequence continues at coordinate 3,031 of CAMWLA010000032.1, forward strand.
ATCGTCCCTATTCTCCTTGGCAAGCACCGTATCCTTTTCCCACCAGTAGAACGCGCCGTATCTGCCGTCCTGTCCGCGGGCAAGGAATTCGCTGTCGGTTTGTGCAAAGGAAGTCGAACGTATAAGTCCTTTTTGGTTCCAGTCGTAAAGCTCTTCCACCGCTTTAAACCATTTTTCGTCTTCGACGGTAAAGGTTATCTCACCGTTTACTATAGTTTTATGTTCTCTGTTTTCGGGAACGCCGAAAGACGCAATTAAGTCTGATTCGTTACCTTGCCAGTTACCGCTGACAAAGGTAAGAGGAATTTCGTTTTTGTCGGGTATCGTTTCGTCCATATCGCGGTCGTAGAACTCCTGCAATATAGCTTTGAAATCGGACCTGTAAAGGTCAAGTCCGTCAACAAGATCCGCCTCTGTCAGATTGACGCCCGAAGGCAGCTTCCAGCCGGAGTCAAGCAGCTTTTTGACCCATTTCTTATTGATGTAAAGCATATTGGGGTAAGTTTTAAGCCCCATTTCCTCTACTCTCGGAAGAGAATAGATGTGCCCGTCGGGAGATTTCAGCGCCTCCTTTATATCGGGGCGTTCGTTCAAAATCTTTTTGAAATTGGGCATAACACTGAGATAGTTGTCGATTGCGACGATTCTGCCGCGTCTGCCGTAATCATAGAGCTTGAGGTTGGAAAAGCCCGAATGATAAATCGCGTCTATTCCCTTAATTCCCACTGGGTCGGTATTGTTTCCGTACTGGGTGGAAGTATTGTAAGTCCAGTATACTTCGATACCCGTTTCCTCTGCAAGCTGCTTAAAGACGGGCATTGTATTGTAATCTTTAACCGCGTCTTCTTTTACGGTAAGTACCGTAAACTGATGCTGGGCGCCGCCGCTTTTACCGGCTGCGACCGCAAAAGCAATTACGCAGACCAGCCATATAACGGCAGCGGATATTCCGATTATTACTTTCTTCATACATTCCCCCGTTTATTACTTGAATGAGCCTACGAGTACGCCTTGACCGAAGTGCTTTTCAATCATAGGATAGATAACCAGAATAGGTACCGTAGCCACAATTATCGAAGTAAATTTAATTTGCGTTGCCAGACGCATCTGTTCAAGCACGACTTCCTCTCCGCCGTTATTGGTTGCGTTAAGAAGTCCGTCCAATACCGTTTGCAAGGGATAGAAGTCCTTATCGATATTGAAGATATATGCGTCGATATAGTTGTTCCAGTGTCCTACCGCATAGAACAGAACCATAACGCTTATGATTGATTTTGCGATAGGAAGAATCAAATCGAAAAACGTTCTTATCTCGCCCGCGCCGTCGATAGCCGCAGCTTCCAAAACCTCTTTGGGCACGTTCGACTGGAAGAACGATTTGCACATAAACACGTTGTACACGCTGACTCCGCCGCCGATAATGAGAATCAAAGGATTCTGATAGAGTCCGAGTGCGCGGCAAACGATTACGTAGGGCACCAGACCGCCGCCGAAGAACATCGTTATGATTAAAAGAACCATAATCAGCTTTCTGAACGGCAGATAGTCTCTCGAAAGCGCCCAGCCCGCGGGTATCGTCAACGCGATATTAAACACTGTTCCGAGTGCGGTATAGGCAAGCGTATTGAAGTAACCTCTCCATACCCCTTCGGTTTTGAAAAGATTTGCATAGCCCTTGAAAGTTACTTTGACGGGATATAGCCATACGTCGCCAGTCATAACCGCGTCCGCATCGGATACAGACGCTATTACGATATACCAGAGAGGGTAAATTATAATTACCGCCAAGAGAAACAGTATAAACGCGCATATGGCGTAATATACGTAGTCGGTCTTGCTCTCTTTGATTTTATTCTTCTTTTTTAATTGCTTTAATTCTTTAGCGTCCATACATCACCACATACTCTGCTTAGCAAGTTTTTTGGAAGTAAAATTAGCAATTACAAGCAACGCCACGTTAATTACCGAGTTGAAGAGTCCCGCCGCAGTACCTACGCCGTACTGTCCGCCGATAAGTCCGAACTTGTATACGTAAGTGGAAAGAATTTCACTCGTTTCGAGGTTGCCGCTCGTCTGCATCAAAAGTACTTTTTCATAGCCGCAGCTCATTAAGTTGCCTACGGACAATATCATAAGCATTACTATCGTGGGAAGAATTGCCGGAAGGTCTACGCTGAAAATTCTTCTGAATCTCGAAGCGCCGTCCACCTTTGCCGCTTCATGCAAAGCGGGGTCTACGCCCGAAAGCGCCGCAAGATAGATTATCGCCGACCAGCCGAAGTCCTGCCAGTTGCCCGAGAAGATGAACAGAGGTCTGAACGCTTCGGGAGATAGGAACAGCTTCAAGCCGTTTACGTCACCGCCCAACTTTATGCTGATCTGATCTAAAAGTCCGTCAGAACCGAAAATGAGTTTCAGCATACCTACGAGAACCACGAGGGAAATGAAGTGGGGCGCATAGTACAGAATCTGTAAGCCCTTCTTTACCTTTTTCGAGCGGAGCGAATTTAATAAAAGCGCCACTATTATCGGCAAAGGGAAGCCTACTATAAATCCGAAAATACACAAAAGGAACGTGTTTACAAAGTAGTCCCAGAAATTCGGATTTGAAAAGAACGTTTTAAAGTTTTGCCAGCCTACCCAAACGGTATTGCTTCCCAAAACCTGGTCGCCCGGCATATAGTCTTGGAACGCAACCAAAATACCGTACATAGGCGCGTAGCAGAAAATTATGACGTATATGAGTGCGGGAAGAATAAACACGAGAATCCAGCCCTTACGCTTGAAATTCTCTTTCCACTTTTCCCACTTGGTTTGCGGTTTCGGTGCATTGGGTTTGCCGTCAAGCGCTTCGTACGCTTGCTCGACCAAATCTTCTTCGACTTCACCGGCTTCAAGTTCAGCGGTCATTTCTTTCATATCTGTCCCCCTTTAAGAGATTTCAAATTTATCATTTTTAAAATTATTTCTTTTTGCGTTTACTTATAATCGAATACGCCGTATAGCCTACGATAGCGCTTAAAAATATTGCAAGGTCAATCCAAAGGAATACGTGGGAAGCTTTAACCTCGGGTTCTGTTATCGTTTCAACCGTCTCCGATACTGTAATAGACGTTTCGGGTCTGCCCTTATCGGTATAAAGCTTTACACTGTGTTTGCCCGTCGACAGTGCGCTTATTTCTTGCGACGAGATTAAAACCGCGTCATCGGTCTGCGTGAACGCACATTCTTTTCCGTCAATTAAAAGCTTGTGCACCGTAACGTTTCCGCTAAGCTCAAGCGTAACGTCGTTATCCTTGTAATACTTTTCCACGGCGGGAGTTACCGTTACTGCGGTGAAATCCGTTGTAACTTTGAAATCGAAATCGGTGAACGAGGTTACCGCTCTGAAAACGTATTCCGTATTAGCTTCAAGCGTTCTGAGATATTCGCGGGAAACGGTAAGTATTCCGCCCTTCACCTCATACTCTCCGCTGCTCAATTTGCGGTTGCCGTCCGTAATATTGACAACCTTTAATACTTCGAAGCCGTTGCAGTAAATATCGCCTTCGGGCACGTCCAAGTCGGTAAACTTTACGTTGCTTACGTTAAAACCGTCGTCCGAAAGTCTTAATTTGCCGCCGTTGTAATTATCTATCCTGCAAGTAATAACGGCTGCGGTCTTGTTATCGATAAATACTCTTACTATCCCACCGTTAACCACGACGGTCATTTTGAACTGTTCACCCGCATCGCAGCTTGCAGTCTTAAGCTCGCCGTCTTCCGAGTGCGAAAGCTTAACCGTACCGTTGGATATATCGACAACTACCGACCAGTAAGAATCAGACCCGTCGGCAACGCCGAATACAAGGCCGACTTCCTTCGCATTATCGAACTCTGCCGAATAAACGAAATTATTACCTTCGTATTTGCCCAAGCTCAATCCGCCCAAATCGCGCGCATCAGAAAAGGCAACCTCACCGTCTGCGGTTTCTGCATACGCCTTTCCGCCGTTTACGGCTAAAAGCCCAAAGCAAAGCACCGCAAGTATCAGCGTGGCCGAAAGCGCAAGGAATACACTTTTTATTCTACTTAATTTCATAGCTTCTCCCCGAGGCAATTTTATAAAATGTCAATATTTTTCAAAATATTATAAGTAATCACATTCTAAATACTATAATGTGTATTGTCAATGACGTATATTTATTTTGTGCAAATGCATACTTTATTACACTGAAATATTGTGCAAATGAAAAAGACGGCGAATTTTCGCCGTCTTTTAACGATTTTATTAAACTTTGACAAGAGTTATATCAAGGTCGCCGTTGGGTGCGGCATTCTGCCATACGCTGCCGTCCCAATGTTCGTTAGAGAACATTACGTAAATAGTTTCACCGGCCTTGAAATCGTAATTGATTTCAACGACTTGCTTGCCGTCGTCGTTCTTCGAGCTATTGAAGCCTTTTTCTACTAATTTGCCGTCTTCGCCTACAGCGTATATTCTTATTGCAAGCAACGTATTTTCTTGGCTGCCTTCAAATTCCGCTTTTACTTTTGCGGTAACCGCTTTTTCTGCCGTATACGCAATAGTCGTTTCACTGCTTGCATTTATCCAGCCAGCTTTAATCTCTACGCCGCCGTCGTTTGCCGTCCACGCTTCGCTTGTCTTTTCAGTGCTAGCTACGAAATGTCTGTCAGTGCCCCAAGGATCGTCCATTTTGCCGTAGCCCCATGCTCCGTCCTGATTTTCCAAAGCGAAATCTTCTCTGAAGTCTGCTCCGTTGAATTCGGGTGCGGATACGCCATTTTCCGTAATTACGGTAATATCGAGGTCACCGTTGGGTGCGGCGTTCTGCCATACACTGCCGTCCCAGTGTTCGTTAGAGAACATTATATAAATAGTTTCACCGGCTTTGAAATCATAATCGATTTCAACGACTTGCTTACCATCGTCGTTCTTCGAACTATTGAAGCCTTTTTCAACTAATTTGCCGTCCTCACCAACCGCATATATTCTTATAGCAAGCAAAGTTTTTTCTTGACTTCCGGTGAACTCAACTTTAACTTTTGAAGAAACTGCTTTTTCGGAAGTATATGCAATCGTCGTTTCACTGCTTGCATTTATCCAGCCCGCTTTAATTTCAACACCGCCGCCGTTCGCAGTCCAAGCTTCGGAAGTTTTTTCCGTACTTGCTACGAAATGTCTGTCAGCTCCCCAAGGATCTGCCATATAGCCGTAGCCCCACGCTCCGTCCTGGTTTTCCAAAACGAAATCTTCTCTGAAGCTCACTTCTTCGAAAACGGGCTCTGCCTTAACTTCGGTTACGCTGATATCGAGGTTGCCGTTAGGCGCAGCGTTCTGCCATACGCTGCCGTCCCAGTGTTCGTTTGAGAACATTACGTAAATGGTTTCACCGGCTTTGAAATCATAATCGATTTCAACGACTTGCTTGCCGTCGTCGTTCTTCGAGCTATTGAAGCCTTTTTCTACTAATTTGCCGTCTTCGCCTACAGCGTATATTCTTATTGCAAGCAACGTATTTTCTTGGCTGCCTTCAAATTCCGCTTTTACTTTTGCGGTAACCGCTTTTTCTGCCGTATACGCAATAGTCGTTTCACTGCTTGCATTTATCCAGCCAGCTTTTATTTCAACGCCGCCGTCGTTTGCCGTCCACGCTTCGGATGTTTTTTCCGTGCAAGCTACGAAATGTCTGTCAGCTCCCCAAGGATCGTCCATTTTACCGTAGCCCCATGCTCCGTCCTGATTTTCCAGAGTGAAGTCGTATCTGAAGTCTGCTCCGTTACCGCGTTTGGGAATTGATTCCGTCTTGGTGTGGTCACAGTGCAAGCAAGTGTACGTCATTTCTCCGTCGTGTGTTGCAGTGGGTTCGACAGTTACTCTTCCGCCGTCGTATTCGTGGTCTGTCATCTCTATACTTTCGGTCATTTTCTTATCGCATGAAACGCAAGTATATTCGATTATACCTTCGGCTGTACAAGTTGCCTCTTTAGTAACTTTACCGTCGGACCAAACGTGTACGCAAGGTGCGGTAAGCGTGAACGAAAGGCTTCCGCCCGCTTTTCCGGCACCGTTATTATCAAATACAAGGTAAAAGGTATCGCCTTGCGCTACGTCAAACGCATTTTCGTTATTAAAAGTCCAGTCTTTGCCGTTCTTGTCATTCAGCTCGAAGCTTTCTTTCAACGCACCGTCGTTATCCGTAATAATAAGGTAAGCGTTGAGGCGCGTCGTGCTCTCTTCGCCGATAAACGACACGGCAACGTCTGTCTGAATTCTTTGCGGAACTTCCCCATTGAACTTGTAAGCGATTACGGCGTTATTTTCGGAATATACGTATCCGTTACCTATCTCCGTCTTTTCGCTCTTCCACTTATCGCTTTCAGTCTGCTCTATGCGCACGAAGTCAACTGCGCCCGTATGTACGTCGAACGAAGTTGCATAACCGTAAAGCCAGTTATTCTCATCTGTCAAAGAAGTATAGAACTGTTCGGAAAAGTCTGCGTGCGCTTCAACCGATTCGTTCTTCTTATCGTCACAGACACTGCAAGTGGAGGTCTTTATTCCTTTTGTAAGGAAATCGGGCGTTTTGGTAATTTTTCCGTCATCGTAGTCGTGATCCGTTTTCCCGATAGTCTCGGGCTTCGTTTTACCGCAGCCTTCCACGGTACAGGTATAGGTCTTTTCGCCCTCCTCGCTGCACGTAGCCTCTTTCGTAATTTCGCCGTCGTTCCAGCTGTGCGCAATCATAGCGATAGGCGCGGTCTTTGTCTGCTTGCAACCGTCGACCGTGCAGTTATAGGTTCTTACGCCCTCTTTAAAGCACGTTGATTCGGTAGTGACCGTTCCCTCGTCCCAGACGTGGTCGTGTTCGCCGACTGTATCGTCACCGCACGCGGTAAATGCTAACGAAGCGCCGATTGTCAAAGCCGAAATTAAACTCAAAAGTGTAATTTTTTTCTTCATTTTTCCCTCTCAAAATTAATAATTTTGTTTTGGCTTTATATTATTTTGTCATAAACGCAATGTCAATGAGATAAAAACTATTTGTGCATTTGCCAAAAACCATAAAAACAAAATTTGTGCATTTGTAAAGTTGATTTATTCACAGAAACATTATATAATTAAAGTACCGGGGGAAATTTTATGAAAAAAGCGGTAACTATAAAGGATATTGCGGAGCAACTCAACTTATCCCGCAATACTGTGGCAAAGGCACTGAACGGACAGTACGTACCTGAACAGACGCGCGAAACCGTGCTTAAAAAAGCACAGGAAATGAACTATAAGTCTTTAAACGTAAGCCATATCGAAGTAGGCAGTAAGAAGTACAGAATACTGCTTGTTTCGGGCAAGCCCTTGAATAATATGAATTACTTTATACCGCTGATTAAGGGCATTGAAAATTTTTGTTACGATAAAAATTTCGAACTGTTTCAATATACGTATAATAAAGACAGAACTCCCTTTACCGCTTTTGCGGACTACGTTAAAGGTCTGAACGTTGACGGAATAGTCGCGATAGAGTGTTTCGACAAATCGTTCGTTGAAAAAATAATAAATTTCGGTATTCCTATTTGCTTTAACGATTTCACTGCATTCGACGTTTCCGTAACTAGAAACTACGATATCATAAGCACGAACGACGAACAGTCTTTTTGCGACGCGGTCAAGCTTCTGTACGCCAAATACAAATTGACCAAATTTACTTTTGTGGGAGATATCAAACACTGTCTGAGCTTCCGCGAAAGATATATGGGTATGCTGAAAGGAATTTCAACCGTCAAAGGAACCCATTCCAGAAAGGAAGATATTCTCTGCAACGACGAAAGCTTTGACTACGGCGACGCAAACGCAATAAAGACTGAAATTTTAAAGCTTCCTTACAAGAGCGAATGTTTCATCTGCTGTAACGACTTTATTGCAAGAACCGTCTGCAACGCGCTTAAACTTTTGGATATGAACGTCCCGCGCGACACATTTGCGGTAGGGTTTGATAACGTATCGGAAGCCGTATCAATGAACCCCGAAATAACTTCTTTTTCTGTCGATAAAGATTTCCTCGGCAGAGAAACTATGCGCGCACTCGTTCAAAGGATAGAAACGCCCGATATTCCGTCGAGAACGATTACCGTAAGCACAAATTGCATTCAACGCGCTTCCACTGACAGATAAATCCCCTACATAG
>CAMWLA010000033.1 GCA_947174975.1 uncultured Clostridia bacterium
GTTTTCTGCCATTCGCCTTTAACGTCCGCCTTCGCCGAAACGATGAGTACTTTCCTTGCTTTTTTAGCAAGCGCACAATACATCGCCGTAAACGATTTTCCAAAACGCATTACGGCATACATAAGTAACTTTTTTTCGTCCGGTCGCTTTAAAAAATTGTCTACGACTTCCTGCTGATTGGGGCGTAAATTCCATTCCTTATCATTTGCGCCGTGGGCTTCGGCATGAGAGCTGTCCGCTACGTTATAGTAGACGAAGCGTTTGTTCAGTTCGCCGCTACCATAGTCCTGCCGTATAGCGTTTATCGCTTCTTGAACGTCGCTGATATTGGTATTCTCAAAAAATTCGACAGAATATTTATGCGCTAATTCTCCGTTCATTCGGTGTTTGCCTATGCCTTCCAGATACGAATGAACGGAGTAATCTCTGAAATAATGGTCCGGCGAAAGAAGGGCGGGAAATTCGCCGATCTTAGTAATAACGGGGTCTTGCCCAAGCCTTTTTCTAAGCAGTTTTCTCCATTCGTCTAACCGCACATCCACAGGGCGCGAAGTATCACCGATTTTAAGCTGATTTGGGACGGTATTAGTGATGAATGCATAAATTTTCGGGTCAAGGCGCAGTAGAATATTGTCTTCAACAAGTTTTATATTTTCTTCGTTCGTCACTTTTTACCACCCGAAAACGAAACAAATTTAACCGCTCTTTTCGTTTCCCAATTTTTTATCTTGCAGTAAATTCCGTTATGTTTATGAGGGTTGTTTTTCGCGCATCCCAAACACGTTATGGGCGCGCGGTTCTCTGCCAATAAAGACAGCTGTACTTCGGTTTCATTGATGCAACTGTTCGGAACTACAAACTTCAATCCGTCCATTTGCCAGATATTCCACGAAATAATTTCGGCAATTTCAGACAATTGCCGTTTTGCGGGTTTTTCTTTAAACTTGAACTTATAGTAGTCTATAAAAGTATATAAAAGATTGAGTCTTGCAAGCAAAAGATTGTCCCCTTTCCACTCATAGCCGTAAATGCTTTGAAATGCTTTAACCGTCCAGGTGTACCAATCCGCTTTATCGTCAACGTTTTCACAGATAACCCTTAGCTTTCTGTCAAGCAAACCAATTCTGTCCGATACGGCTATTTCATTGCCCGTAACCGTATCATAACGGCTTACAAGATAAGGCGCTTCGCCGCAAGTTATTTCAAGGCGGATATCCGTTACGTAGTCTTGCCATGTCTTACCGCCAGACAAAGAAAAATCTATACGGTTATTATTCGTTATCCATGATTTGTTCTGTTCCTTGTTAAATACGCCGCTGACCCCAAACCAACCTTCGTCAATCAGATTATTCTGACGGTTGCAAACCCACAAAGGAGTAAATACTTCTGCCTTGTCGCGTATTCGCGATTGCTGCTCGGTTTTGGGTTTCATGACTCTCGGCTTTATAATCTCAGCGTTATTGCCCGTAATTAAAGACGGCAAAATAGGCTTATTGCCGTTGTACAATAAACCGAGATGCTCGTAATTGTCGGTTGCCCATAAGATATTGCTTCCTGTAGTGCGATCTTTAAGTAGAATATCCAATAGACGACTGTCGAGATTGAATATGTAATTTTCCTTAATATCAATCTTCTTTGCCATTTTCTTTATAACGCCTAATTACAGATATTATATCAAATACCGAAGTTTTAATCAATAGAAATAGCGCTGATTTTGTAATCTTTAATTTTATGCTTTTTATCAATCTCGGTAACTCTTTCCACAACAAAGTATTAAAACTGTGCATATCAAAAAGCTCTCGGACAAACTGTCCGAGAGCTTTTATTATTTCAGAATATTTTCCAGTTCCTTTAAAAGCTTTTCGATAACTATAGGTTTATCAACGTAGCCGTTCATTCCCGAGTCAAGCGCCTCTTTCCTATCCTCGTCAAAAGCGTTTGCAGTCATTGCCACGATAGGAGTTGCCGCCTTTGCGGGGTCATCCAAAGCGCGGATAGCTTTCGTCGCCTGATAGCCGTTCATGATAGGCATCTGCACGTCCATAAGTATGACGTCGTAGGTGCCTGCGGGCATCTTTTTAACTTGCTCCACAGCAATGCTTCCGTCGTCCGCCGTATCTATAACGAACCCGACGCCCTCTAAGACGGTCTGCGCGATTTCCTGGTTCAGCTCGTTATCTTCAACCAACAGAATTTTCTTTCCCGCAAAATCGAGTTTGAACACGCCGTCGTCCACGCTTTTCTTCGCTTTCTTCTTCGGCTTAGCCGAAGTACCGCCGACTTTAAAGCAGAAGGTCACGATAAACTCGGAACCCTTTCCGACTTCGCTTTCCACCTTAATCGTTCCGCCCATCATATCCACTATATTTTTGGTGATGGCAAGCCCTAAACCCGTTCCTTGAATACCGCTTACGGTTGAAGTCTGTTCACGCTCGAACGGTTCGAAAACGTGTTTTAAGAATTCGGGGCTCATACCTATTCCGGTATCTTTTACACTGAACTCAAACGCCGCATATCCCTCGGGCGCGTCATCCAACTGCTTAACGCGGAACGTGACCTTACCTTCGGGCTTGGTATATTTCATTGCATTGCTTAAAATATTCAAAAGTACCTGGTTCAGACGCAGCTTATCGCAGATTATCGTCTCGTTTTTAACGTTAACCGTCTTGATGCTGAAATCAAGTTGCTTTGCCTTCACGTCCGCTTGAACTATGGTTTCGAGGTCGTGCACTATCTCGGTGAGGCTGTTTTCTTTCTCCTCGATTCTGACCTTACCGCTCTCGATACGGCTCATATCAAGCACGTCGTTAATGAGGCTTAAAAGATGGTTGCCCGACGTCATTATCTTGCCCAAGTAATTGCGGATCTGCTCCTTGTTGTCAAGGTGCGTCAGCGCCAAAGACGTAAAGCCGATAATCGCATTCATAGGCGTACGGATATCGTGCGACATACTGTTGAGGAAAGTGGTCTTTGCCTTGTTTGCGTACTGCGCCTGGGCAAGCGCCTCGGACATAGCGTTCTTCTGCTCCTGCTCCTTGCGGATCACTTCGTCGATATTTCTGAAACCCAAAAGGATAAAATCTCCGCGTCCGTCGTCGCCGTCCGCAATCTTCAGAAACGTGTACTGGAAATTGTGAACCTCGTCGTTTTCGATTATGCGGTAGCTGCCCAGATATTCGTTGTCTGCGGCAAGCTTTTCCCTTACGTTGACGAGAGAAAGCGCCTTTGCAAGCTCTAATCTATCGTCGGGATGAACGCGGCTGTTTATATACTTTTCAAGAACCGAGGCATAGTTATATTCCGCCGTCGAATCCTTTTTCAGCCCTTCCGCAACGTAGCCCTCCAATTTAATGACTTGGGCGGTACCCGCCTCTTCGTTTACGGAATAAACGTTGGTATAGTCACGGCTGAGCGCTTCGACTATTGCAAGCTGTTCACCCATCTTTTTGTTTGTCTGCGCAGTTGCGTTTAACAGCTTTTTGTTCCAGCGTCCGCGCCATACAAGCGCAATGATAACTACGGTTATTACAACTAGTGCAAACAGCACGGAGAACGGTACCGCCGGATTCGCCTTCATATATTCGATAAAACTTAAATCGCCTATCGTGAACGAAGTGTAATTCGAAGCAAGTCTGTTGAGAGTATCGTCGGGTATCTGCTTAATACATTTGTTCAGTATGGTAATAAGCTCGTGGTCGGTATCTTCGCTTACGTGCAGACTGAACGTCGTACTCATACCGTTCACAACACTGTAATACAGCGAGTGGGAGGAATCGCGGTTTACAAACAGCTGCGCCGTATAGGCAAAAACGTAAGCCGCGTCCGCCTTTCCGTCAAGCACGGCGCGCATAGCCTCGTCGCCGGTCTCATAGGAGCGTACGCTATACGCGTCTAAAAATTCTTGCGGAATGAGATCCTTGCCTTGCGACTCCGATACGGCGATAACCTTAACACCGCCTTTTAAATCGTTTCTTGTAACCCTTGCCATTGTAGCCGTCATATAGCTGTCCGTATTGAAGCCGCTTCCGTCGTACCCCATACTGTCTATGACTACGTTTACTTCGTTTTTGTCGACGATGCTGTGGTAATCGTCGTGGTCTTTCGGAATAACAATCTCATACGGCAAACCTTCGGGCAGACCGGCAGTCCGTCCCGCCAGAGACATAACTTCGGCAAAGTAATCGGGCACAATGCCTTTTAACTCTCCGTCTTCGGTAAATGAGTACGGTGCTCTTCCTCCGAATGCGGTTACCTTTATGGTCTTCTCTTTTTCTACTACCTGACGGATATATTCCGTCTCGCGTGCTGTAAAAGTCAAAGCGGAAGAATAACTGGGCCCGTAGTACTTATAGAACAGAACATTTTGCCAGTCGCCCTCGTTGATATTCATCTGCTCGATAGCGTAATTTATCTCTTCAAGCAGCTTTGTGTCTTCCTTTCTGACGATAGCGTAAAAGTCGTCTTCCTTAATGACATCCAGCGTCTTTTCGTTGTTTGCCTTTCTTAAATCGCTTGAAAGTATTGCGTCGACCTCGCCGTTTTGTAAAGCGGCGGCAAGATCTTTGGAATTTTCGTATTCAACTCTATTAAAGGCAAATTTATTATCCGTCTCGAATTTATCCAAGCTTTCGTTCTGGCTGCTGCCCTTCACCAGTCCGACTTTCTTTCCGTTATAGGTTTTATAATCTCCGCGGTGAATATCCGTGTTATCGACTTGTACCGACAGAACGGTTTTTCTTCTGCCGATAGGGAGAGAGAATGCAAACTTCTCCGCCCTATCCTCGGTCCAGCCGGCGGACGTCACCACGTCTATCTCGCCTTTGTCCAGCATAGGAATCATATCGTCCCAATCTTTGTCGTATCCTACGTATTCGAAATTGATACGTGAATATTCGGAAACGAGATTAAGAAATTCAACGCCGTATCCCGTAAGCTTGCCGTCTTCTTGCGTATGATAGCCTTCGAAGTAGAAAACGCCGGCTTTGACGTTTTTAAACGACGACACTTCGGCAAACGCCGTTTTGAAATTGAATAAAACGAGATTAGAAAATATGAAAATAAGGAATACCGCAAACGCCGGAATTATCTTCACGCACGCTGTAAATACCTTTTTATATCTTGAAATATTACGCATAATTTATCCTTGTCTCTTAGTGTAATTTACTCTTTACCGATTTATTATGACAGATTGAGGGTTTATTGTCAATAGATTATATTTTCATTATTTGAAATAGCAAAACAGCTACGGGTTTTCCATAGCTGTTTTTATTCTCCGTTTCAAATTAATCTCTATTGGGTTTCAACTTTAAATTTTCGACGTTTCCGCATAGCGCACGGAGGATATATACGGGGGATTGGTTACTATTAAATCAACTCTGTTTAGAATATTTTTACAAAAAAAATAAAAGGTTGACAAAATCAACGAAGCAAAGTTATAATAAAATTGATAATAACTTTCAGTAATTTATCAGAAAATTCGGGAAGGAAAAAAACAATGAAGAAAAAATATATAATTATCGGCTCATGTGTTCTTGCAGTATGTCTCTTTTTGGCAATATTCGGAATAGTTTATTCTACTATGAATAAACCCGATGATACAGATAAAACAGAGAAGTATTCGATTACGTACGTCAGCGAACACGGAACAAAGCCTGAAAACGTAGCGGAAGCAACGGCTTTACCCGCGCAATTGCCGACGGTAGCCGACGTGGAAGGTTGGCATTTTGTCGGTTGGTATACAACAGATAATTTTGCGGAAGGCAGTGAAGCAACCGCGGGAACGGCGTTATCTGCCAATATAACGCTCTATGCAAAGTGGGAAGCAAAGCAAGTTACGCCTCCCCCTACGGAGAAGTATTCGATTACGTACGTCAGCGAACACGGAACAAAGCCTGAAAACGTAGCGGAAGCAACGGCTTTACCGGCGCAATTACCGACGGTATCCGACGTAGATGGTTGGCATTTTGTCGGTTGGTATACAACGGATAATTTTGCGGAAGGCAGCGAAGCAACCGCGGGAATGACGTTAACTGCAAATATAACGCTCTATGCAAATTGGATTCCGGTATCGGCTTACGAGCAATTTGTTTCTAAAGGAAATATAATTTATGCCAATGACTTTGTAAAAGCAGAAGAAGTTTTCAATAGTACTGCAATAGGAAATTTTGAAAAATACGAAGAAGCTTACGGTAAATGGTTCGGAACTGTTAACGATAACGATGCTTTTGATGATAAAAACAAGGTTTTCGTTCTGAACGGTTATTTAAACGTAGTTGACGACAGTGTCAAAACAACTTATGCGCAGCTTATTTTAAATCCTGTTTATGCAAGCGTTATCGAGGTTAAGGCTGTAATTCGGGTTTCAGCCGTTGCGGAAAATTGGTCTGTATTTACTTTAATGAGTCCGTATTCTTCATCGGAATATTTATTAAACTTAAAAACAAACGGCGCTAAAGAGCTTTGTTTACAAACCCGTGTTTATGACGCTGCGGAAGAGGAATATAAAGATTCCGTATTGCCTGAAAGCGGCGGATTTGTGTATGCAGAAAATAAGGATATTGTGATTGAAGCAACCGTTGACTTAAGTACTGGTGAAATTACGGTTACTTTATCACAAACCGGTGCCGACGCAAAAACGTTTAATGATAAAATAGATACGCAAGGGTATGAAAAGGCAGGATTACCCCTTGCCTTCTCGGGTGTGCAGGTTATGACTGCGCAATCCGATTCACGTTCTGTCGGAATCGATTGGCTGGGCGCTCGAGTTGTTTCCGAAAACGTAGAAGGATTGAAGGCATTGGTTTTAGCACAATTAGAGGCTAATTATAAAGACTATGACAAGTCAGAGTATACTCAGCAGCTTGAACTGTTGGAAAAAACTTATGCCGACGGCGTTGCCGCTATAGAGGCTTGTACTACCAATGCGGAAGTTTTAGAAGCTTTGAATGAAACAGAAGAAGCATTCTATAAAATCAAGAGTGATTCACAGCTTGAAGCGGAAGCTATGAAAGAAACAGCGCTTCGCGAACTTGCAGAATTAAAAGATGAGTATATGAATTCCTACACGATTGCAAAAGACTCCGAGGATGACTATTTTGCAAATAAGGAAGCCTTCGATGAGTTATTTGAAAATGCTCTGAAAAATTTGGAAAATTCCGGTTCTGTTGAAGCTGTACAAAATGAAGTGGCTTACGTCCGTAATGCGCTTACAGGAGATGGTTGGCTTCAGAATGATGCGGCTGTTTTAGAAAGTTATAGACAATATTTGGTTAATGAAGCAAGAAACTATGGCTATGAAAACGGTTTTAGCGACAGCATGGCTCAGGTAGAGCAAGAGATTATTGAACCGTTAGAAGAAGATTTGGCGGATTTAAATACTAAGGCGGAAATGAAAGCGCTCTATGCCGAATATCTTGAATTGTTTGATTCACTTGACACTGAAGCACAGCTTTTAGCAAAAACCAAGCAGGAAGCTTGCACCGAGATAGAAGAATATGCACAATTAGTTGAAGCAAACTTAGATGAAAATTCGGAAACAGATGCAGAACTTATTGCTTTAATTGAAAGCGTTAAGGATAATGCGATACTTGAAATCAATAATGCTACTACAATAGATGAAGTAGCCGGCATTAAAAACGCTGCAATGGACGAAATAGGAGATTTAGCTGAATTTGTCGGTTGGAATTTAGCTGATGCCAAAACGGCATTACAAAACTATATCAATCAAAAGAAGAGTAATTATTCGCAGGAATATGCTCTTAATGCATTAGATCAGGTATGGATAGACCATGAAAATGATTTTGATGAATTAACGTCAGTTGCTGAAGTTATAGAGAAATTAAAAGAATTAAAGGATATGGTTGATGCTATAACTGAATCTGATATAACGATTACATATTCCTATGATGATGCAGTAGACACTGTCACGTATGCATTTGGTGAAGAAATTGATAGAAGAATTCAAGTAGGGGATGCAGATGAGAGGTTTGTCTGGTTGGAAGAAGATACAAATCAAGAATTTGACTTTTCTAGTGTATTGCCGAATCAAAGCTATAATCTATATGGACAATGGCATGATATTATAAAAAAAATAAATGAATTTAATCGTTATACTTATTTTGCTTCTGCGCTTCCGGAAAATAATGATTTAATCGAGTATACTTTTGACGGAGACGAAATTTCGGAAGATTATGGTATGGCAATGAGTGGTGAATCTAATGAAAATAGAAATATTAAGATCACCTTACCTTCTAAGGGTAGAATTTCCTGTCATATCTATAATTTTACAGAGGAATCACCTATTGCGTTTATTGATACTTCTATAAATATAACAAATACGAATTCATCCTATGGTACCGTTACACTTGATCCGGCATCTTTTTGGGCACATGTGGGTTATTCCTTCGTTACTCTTACTAGTATTGAACTGGAAGCGGGAACCTACTATCTAAATTGGACAGGTGAATTAAATATTATCTATATTGAAGTCTTCTATGAAGCAGAAAGGGAAATTGAGTTTACTCGTTTTATCGGAGAATCTCACGTTCAATATAGAACCGGAGGCTATTGGGGTAAAGTAAATTTAAACTATATATGGCTAGAGACCACAACCGGTGAGCAAATGAACTTAAATTGTATTTTTAATTATGATCCGGATCATTCTCTAGAGTATTGGTACTATATGAGTGATATTATTGCTATTGAAGTTGAAGATTATGAAGAGTTCCATGAAGGACACCCTGAAGTTGGTAGAACGTTTGACGTAACCATATCACTTGGTAAACATACTAGGTTCTACTTTACCATCGAAATTGTAGAATATTGGTTTATGTAGATTAAATAATATTTTATCATTATACTAACCTGTTCGTAACACGTTTAAAAAAGCCGAAACTTTCTTGCGAAAGTTTCGGCTTTTTGTGTTCGATTGTATCAATTACGTTGCAACGCTTTGCAGTCTGTTTTACCTAGCGGTGTGCGCGACATTCCCGAAACAACTTCTACACCCCGCCGCACGGATTTTTAAGGCATATGCGTCAAAAATCGCACTCAACAAAAACCATAAAAATAAGGGCGTTTTCAGCCAAAAACCGCCTAAAAATACCCAACTGTTAATAAATTCCGTTTGTTCCAAATTCCCTAAATCAGCAACCTCCCAAAACTTCCCAATTATTTTCACAGAAATGAGCCGCCAACAATGGCTCATTTTGCATTTCAATTATAGTTCAATTACAGTAAGTTAAATTATTGTCTATTATTCCTTCTCGTTGTTCGGCGTAAAAAATTTTGCGCTGATTCTTCGGTGCAAAAACTATACGATACTTGCAATTCCATTTTGTATGTAGTAAAACTTTACTGCCATTCATTTGA
The DNA here is from genome assembly GCA_947174975.1 of uncultured Clostridia bacterium. GTDB lineage: Bacteria > Bacillota > Clostridia > Christensenellales > Borkfalkiaceae > Coproplasma. The sequence goes on from CAMWLA010000033.1 coordinate 9,370, forward strand.
CTATCCTCCGTTTGTGTAGAATAGAATTACGATCGCCAAGTCGTAATTCTATTCTATACAAACGGAGTGATTATTTCAGTTTCATCAGCATAAGCCTTCTTGAACCCCAGACCATCTGGGGGAGGCAATATACAAAAACAAGCCTATCCGACAGATGGGCTTGTTTTTATAAAAATTAATCATTGTCATCTAGTAGAGCGTTAATATTTAAAACCGGCAAAACATACGGTGGAACAGCAGCATTGCATGTTACCGTTGCTAATAAAGACCGCAAAAAAGGAAACAAAATGGCAACCGTATTTACTTTCATAATTTCGGAATTGCTATTTTCCCAATCTTTTAATTCAAAAATTCCAGATATAATGATTTGCAAAGTAAAAGGCGCTGGAGCTTCTTTGGTGGAATTCATCGCAATTTTTAAAACAACTTTAGCCTTATCGGCATCGATTTTATTGATCTCTTTTTTAAATGTTGGTTTAACATTAAACTCTTTACCGTCAAAATCGGAATTCAAATCAAAATGAATCTGATTTACCTTATAGTTCAATAACTTTAACACAGAATTGCTTTCCATATATTTTCACCTTTCTTGCTGCTTTTTTTGTTTTTTGTACCATATACAAGGTTTGACATCATAAAACCTGTTAAATTAGAATTGTAGTTAATTAAAAAACTGTCTATATACCAAGAATCTTGTTCTCTTTCAAGGTATTCACAAATCTTCGCACATTCCGCTTCATTCAACGCATCTTTATTTTGTTCGAATACAATACGAACGTTCTTTTTGACATTCATTAACCTTATAAGCAAGTCATGTGCAATATCCTGCGGCGCTCCATTTTCATAGCGTGCAATAGTTTTATCACCAAATCCCAGTAATCTGGCAAATGCAGTTTGCGAGATACCTATACTGCTCCTAATTTCTTTAATATCTTCTGGCAACAAAAATCCTTTCTTTTTTCTATATAAATTATAAATGATTTTTTCATTTGCGCGTTCAAGTTCTTCGTCCCACACTTCTTCACCACATCCCGCGCATACCCTTATGGTTATTGTGGCAATAATTTTTTCGTCTTTTACCTCAAATTCCTTTTCAACCCGCTTAATTATCGTTCTCACTTCTTTTGCGCAATTGTCGCAATAATAGTTACTGTTAGGCATTTTATTCAATCTCCTTATTCAATTTGACTGTACTATATCTGTATATTATCTATGTGACAGCTTATAGCTATTAGCGGTTCTTTTATCTTAAGCTTAATATAAAAAGTTTCACCAAATGCTTGCTTTTTAAACTTCCAAATTTCGCCATCAGATCCATCGTAATCGTCTTCTGGTCCGGAAACATAATCGATGCTTGTCAACGAAAGAATTATATTTTTTAAGTCGTCTACCGTTAAGCCTAATCTAAACCGCGTCTCTCTGTTTTTTTCAGAGTTGGCGACTATGAATTGCTTAGTATGTATTGCATTTAACACATCGTTTAAAGTTCCCTGCGACATTGGTTACCTCCTTTTAAGCATTTGGTATCATATGATACTATATATTAGTATAACACATTTTATGCAATTGTAAATAATAATTGTTACATTTTTCTTAATTTGTTTAAAATCCGTTAGTCTTGGATAACGTACAAACAACCGTCGTTTCCACTCTTGGAATTTGAAATACGTTATTTTAAAAGTTT
>CAMWLA010000034.1 GCA_947174975.1 uncultured Clostridia bacterium
AATTTGACGACGAATGTTCGTACTGCGGATTTGATTTAAAAAACGGTTCACTTTAATAAAAAAGCTCTTGGAATTATCCAAGAGCTTTTTACGTTTGATTTGTGATTAGTAAGTTTTGCGTAACAGTTTTTAAGATACGTCGCTTGAGCGTAAGGCTCAACAACCCGAGCAAGTTTTGCAGTTCCCGCTGCATTTTTTGGTTTGCTTGCCGGTTGCGGAAAACATCTGTCCGCAGTAGCACCTTTCGGCAACCTTGCCGCAGTCGGGGCAAACGACCTTATCGTTGTGGTCTTTTACAAGCTCTTCAAAAGCCTTGTTGCAGTTTTTACAGATATACTGTAATATGGGCATTTCAGTCGTCCTTTTTCCGTTTGTCTTTTTTCTTTTTCCTAAGCTGTTTCTTTAAAGGGTTGCTTCTAAGCAGCAGTACGCCTATCACGGCGGTAAGTACGATGGTTACGCCTACCACAAGCCAGAACCAGCCGGTTTCCTTAAATGATACTCCGTCTTGCCAAGGCACCGGCATATTCATTCCCCAGAAGCCCGCAATCATCGTAGGTATCGCCAAAAGTAGGGTGATGATAGTCAGCTTTTTCATTGTGTCGTTGGCGTTGTTGGAAATTACCGAGCCGTAAGCGTCCATGGTCACGCTTAAAATATTTTTGTAGATATTACAAGTTTCAATCGCTTGTCGGCTTTCGATTATGACGTCGTCATAAAGGTCGCGGTATTCCTCTTTCGTTTCAACGCCCTCAACCTTAAACAGCTTTTCGTGAACCCTCTCGTTTGAGTTTAGAGAAGTCGAAAAGTAGACGAGGGAGTTCTGCAAATCGAGTAGCTGAATAATTTCGGTGTTACGCATAGTGCGTTCCATTTCGTTCTGAATACGATGTGTCTTTCTGTCTATCTGCTTTAAGTAGTACAAAAACCTTTTCGCGTTGCAAAGCATAAACGTTAAAAGGAAATGCACTCTTTCCGCGGTGTTAATGCTCTCGCGGCCCGTAATAAAATCTTTTAAAACGGTGTTGCCCTTTAAGCAGACTGTCACTATACATTTATCGTTATATATAACGGCGAGGGGAATGGTGGTGTAGTCGTCGCCGCCCTCGTCGTTTTCTTCAATCAGCGGACAGTCGACGATAAACATACTGTTGCCGTCGTCGAATTCGGTACGCGCGCGTTCCTCTTCGTCCAGCGCGGCTTTAAGCATATCTTCGGATATTCCGGTAAGTGCGGTTATATCCTCGCACTCGTCGTCGCTGGGGTTGATCAAATCAATCCAGCAACCGTTTTTAAAGCTTTCTTGTTGTTCGGGCGCGCGTCCGCCTTTTGATAAAAAGAATTTTACCATAGCTTTGTCCTCAATAAAATTTTGTCAAAAAAATGCACGGAAAATTCCGTGCATTACAAAATCGTATTTCGGCTTTTGTACGGAAAATTCTACTGCATATTAAATTCGGTTAAAGTTAAAAAACTACTTGGGTCCATATAAACCTTTGCGAAAAAATATTTTTAAACATTATATATTATTTTATTTATTTTGGCAAGTAAATGTTAAAGCAAATTTAAATAACGATTTTGCCGTCGATAAAGGACGCGAAGAAGCCTTCCAAATCGCCGTACTTCAAAAAGCTTGCATACAAGTTTTCACACGTTGCGATAGTATATATATTGCCCTCGAAGTAGTCCTTGAGCGCAGAGGTGAACTTTTCGTCGCCTATCGACTGGCGGAGCATATCAAAGAGTATAAGCCCCTTGTTGTAGGAGATATTCGCGTACTCGTAATCGCTTTCGTAATCGGCAAGATTTCTGTTCATCGCCGTATTCGTTTCGCCGAAAATCTGGTTGTAAACCGAGAAGTATGCCCTATACGCTTTCGTTGCCGAGCCGACAATTCCCGTGCGGGTGAACGCATAATCGGGGTGGGTTTCGAAGAACATTAAAGAGCTGTATTCCGCAAGTCCCTCGTCTTGCCAAGCGCAGTTAAGCTGATCGCTTCCTACCATAGCGTACCACCACTGGTGCGCGTTCTCGTGAACGATAGTGTAGATATTGCCCTCGGCGTCAAGCTTGTCGCTTATCATAGTGAGTGCGGGATATTCCATACCGCCGTAGCAGAAACCCGTTTGGACGACGGATAGTGTGGGGTAAACGTACCCGCCGAAGGTTCCGTTAAAGTACTCAACGCTTTGCGAAGCCGCCGTAAGGCTTGTTTTGGGGTTGGCGTCGTTATAGTAATAATACTTGACTTCGGTATTGCCCACGGTGCAAGATTCCACTTTGAATTTATCGGATAACACGGCGGCAAAATCTCTTGCATTGTCAAGTGTGTACGTGCACTTTTTTCTTCCCGCCGAAGTGCTCTCTTTTCCCGCTTTTCCGCTCGTCGCGGCGGTATATCCCTCGGGTAAATCCAAAGTTACCTTGTAATTGGAGCATTCCGAAAGGAAAGGGTCTCCGCAAGAATAGTAAGGGCATTCCTTGAAGCCCTCTGAAGTATACGCACAGAGAACGGGGTAGAAATTGCCTAAATTTACGGTGTTTTCCGTAACGCCCGTGCGGTGGTTTACTTGCGCAAGATTAAGCTTGTAGCTTATCGTAATTTTTGCATTCTGCTCGGGATATACCGGGGTCAACAGCGTTACGGTAAGAATATTTTCGTCCTCGCCGCCGACGTTCCAGCCCGCACAGTTTTCCACGCTGTCTACGGACATCGCGCCGTAGCTCTTGCCCGCATAGTACGCGCTGTCTGTGTAGCTTTGGGAAACGGGACTGAACTTTGCGTTTTCGCGGAACGCGTTACCGTAAAGGTTAAATTTCAAATCGCCGATTTCGTTGTCGGTATCGTTGTAGTACGTAAAGTTTACGGTACCGCTCAGCGTTCTGGTTTCGCTGTCGTAGGAAGCAAGTATATCGTACTCGTTCGCGCGGGTTTGCTTTTTACCGCACGCGGTAAGCGTAAGCGCTCCCGCCGCAGCCGTGCATACGGCAAGTATTAAGCAGATTGATTTTTTCATTAAAGCACCTCGGTCAACAACTTAAATTTTTAACTAAAATATTCTATGCCCGACCTTTTACAGTTAACACATTTCGCAAAAATTAAATACAATGTATGGTATGGTTTTTTGCGTGATAGCGGACGGAACGGTCAAAAATTTGCAAACCCTTCCGGAGTGCGACGTGGCTGTGTTCGGCTTTAACGGACTCGGCGAAGTCGACTACGAAAAGGAGCTGAAGGGCGAATCGGATAAATTCGAGGACGCGGTGCGCCTATCGAAGGCGGCGGGGTGCGGAGTGCTTTGCGGCTGTTATACGAAGAGTAGAGGCGTTATAAGAAAGTCGGTGTCGGTTGCGGATAACGGCAAGCTTTTGGGAATATCCGATATGAACTACGTTTTAGACAGCGAGGAATATAAAAGCGGTGCGGGCTTGGGCGTGTATTCCGTCGGCGGTTACAAGATAGGGCTGTGTATCGAAAACGATTTGCTTTTCCCAGACGCCTTCAAGGCGCTATCTCTTTGCGGGTGCAGCGCGGTAGTGGTGTTTATGGAAGAAGTGAAAAATATTCTTCCTGCGCTGATTATAAGGACGTATTCTTACCTCTACGGAATACCAGTAGTTATGTGTGCGGGCAAAACGGCGTTCTTTTCGGAGGTCACCGGCGAGATAGCAACTTCATCTATGCCCGTATCCTATTTCGACGTAAGTCCTTGTCCGCAATACAGAAAGGTATCAATGCGAACTAAGGGACTATTCAACGATTTTAGCGAAGACTACTGAAAAAGTTCACAAAAATAACGCGCTATTCTGCGCGCGTAATTTTTCGTGATTTTGAGAGGCTCTGCCTCTCTTTTTGCGATTTAAGGGCAAACTTATCATATAATCGCAAAAATTCACTCCGCCGAGGCGCAGGTGTGCGCAAATAGGGTTGCGCGGCGGAAAAGTGTGATTTTCCTTGCGCCGTAAAATATTTAAATAATCGTAACTTTATTTAGTTGTAATTTTTTTAAAAGATTGTTATAATTAAAATAATACAATTGCTACGGAGTTATCGCAGATGTTGAGTATGACGGGTTACGGAAGAGGCGAATACAAGGAGGGCGGTATCGAGCTTACCGTTGAGGTTAAGACGGTTAACAACCGCTACCTTGACGTGTCCGTAAAATCGCCCCGTATTTTTATCGCTTGCGAGGACGTCATACGTTCCGCCGTGCGCGAAAAGCTGACGCGCGGACATGCCGACGTGTTTATATCCCTTTCGGACAAGCGTGAAAAACCCCGCACTCTTCATCTCGACGAGGGAACGGCAAAAGCCTATGCGGACGCGGCAAGGAGAGTTCACTCACTTTTCCCCGACGCCGAAAACGATTTTTCGGTATCCGCAATATTGCGCTATCCCGACGTTATAAAGGCGGAGGAAAGTAATGCCGCCGACGACGAGTGCATGAACGCATTATCTGTTGCGCTGAATTCCGCTTTGGACAAGCTTAACGCAATGCGCGAAATAGAGGGCGGAAAGCTTGCCGCGGACATGCTGTCGCGTATGAAAACAATCGAGGAGCAAGTAAACTTTATCGAAAAGCGGGCGCCGCAAGTTGCGGAAAACTACCGCGTTAAACTCGAAGCGAAAATGAAAAAGCTTTTAGAGGGTGTCGAAGTCGACGAGGGGAGACTGCTAACCGAGGTTGCGCTGTTTTCGGACAAGAGCAACATTGACGAAGAGTTGACCCGCTTGCACTCGCATATATCACAGTTCAGAGAAATCTGCAAGGAAAAACTTGTCGGCAGAAAGCTTGACTTTTTGGTTCAGGAGTTCAACCGCGAAACGAATACGATTTGTTCGAAGTCAAACGACATCGAAGTTACGCGGTTGGGTCTTGCAATGAAAAACGAAATCGAGAAAATCCGCGAACAAGTTCAGAACGTGGAGTAGATATGAACAAACTGATTATTATTTCCGGACCTTCGGGCGTCGGCAAGGGAACGATTGTAAACGAGCTTCTGAAAAAGGGCGACTATGCCTTGAGCATTTCTTGCACCACGCGTCCGCCGCGTAGCGGAGAAAGCGAAGGGGTTTCATATTTTTTCATCAGCAAGCACGAGTTCCATTCGATGATAAAGCAAGGCGGGTTTTTGGAATACGACAAGCATTTCGGAAATTTGTACGGCACCCCCAAGGACTTCGTTGAAAAACAGTTGCAGACGAAAAACGTCATTCTGGAAATCGAAGTCAACGGTGCGCTTAATGCCAAGAAGTCGTATCCGCAAGCATTGCTTTTAATGATACTTCCGCCCAGCCTCGAAGAGCTGAAAGCAAGACTTAATCATAGGGGTACGGAAAGTCCCAAAAAAATCAAAAAGCGTATGGAGCGTATTGAGTACGAGCTTTCGCAAAGAGATAAATACGATTATACGGTTATAAACGACGACCTTCAAAGGGCAGTCGACGAAATAGAAGAAATAATAAAAAATTCGTAAGGAGATAAAAATGATTAACAATCCTTCGGTAGACATACTTATCGATAAACTCGGAGGCGATGAAGCCCCCGCGTCGCGTTATTGCCTCTGCGTAGTTGCGGCAAAGCGCGCAAGGCAGATACTCGAGCATCATATGGCTAAGGGTCCCTCGCCCAACGAATATCTCAAAGAGATTTCCGTTGCGTGCCAGGAAATAGCCGACGGAAAGATTAAGTATACAAAAGACTGATTCACGAAAAACTGCGGCTATTTAAGCGCCGCAGTTTTTTCGCAAAGGAGTTTTTAATGTTCGCGCAAGTGATCGTGGATATTGCCCACAGTCAAGTCGACAAGGTTTTCGAATATTCTTGTCCGGACGATATACAAGTGGGTTCAAGGGTAAAGGTGCCGTTCGGCGCAAGGAATATAGACGGCTTCGTAATAGGCGTAAGCCGTACTTCTTCGTATCCCGCCGACAAGGTAAAACCTATTGCCGAAATCTTCGACGAACTGCCCGCATTAGTTCCCGAGTGCTTCACCATAATGGAGCAAATAGCCCAGAGATACCGCGTGCCGAAAGCCGTTGCGTTAAGGCTTTTCTTGCCTTCCGAAATGCGGCTCGGCAAGGTGCACGTCTCGGTAAGACGGTTTGCAAAATTCGTAAAAGAAATTCCGCTGTCCGCTTCTGCCAAAAAGCAAGCGCAAGCGCTCGAATACATAAAGAGCGAGGGCGAGGCGGACTACGCGCGGTTCGCCGAAAAGTTCGGCAGAGGCGCGGTCGACGCGCTTTCGGACAAAGGCGCAATCGAGGTTGAGGAGCGGAAAATCAACAGAAGCCCGACGGCAAGCTTGACGCAAACCTACGAAAAAAAGATACTTACCCCCGCACAGCAAAGCGCGATAGACGATATTGAAAGTAACGGAAAACACATTCACTTAATTCACGGCGTTACCGGAAGCGGCAAAACCGAAATTTATTTGAACGTAATCGCCCGCGAAATCGAAAAGGGTAAGTCGGCGATTTTCCTCGTTCCCGAAATATCTTTAACGCCCCAAATGCTGTCACAGCTTCGCGCACGGTTCGGCGGTAACGCCGCCATATTGCACAGCGGACTGTCCGCTGGCGAAAAGTTCGACGAGTGGTGGAGATTAAGGACCGGCGAAGCGAAAATCGCAATCGGCGCGCGCAGCGCAATCTTCGCACCCCTTGAAAATATCGGCGCAATTATTATAGACGAGGAACACGACACTTCCTATTCAAGCGAATCCGCGCCCCGCTATTCGACGGTGGATATTGCACGCCTTCGCGCGAATTTTAACGGCGCGAAACTCATCTTAGGCAGTGCGACGCCGTCCGTCGAAAGCTATATAAAGGCAAAGAACGGCGAGTACAATTTAATCACTTTAAAGGACAGAATCAACGGCAAGCCTTTGCCCGAAATTATTATCGCGGATATGACCCGCGAGGTGAAAAGGGGCAACAATACCGCGTTTTCTTCAGCGCTTCGCGAAGAGCTTGACAAAAGCTTAAAGAGCGGGAAGCAAGCGATAATATTTTTAAACAGACGCGGGTATTCGCGCACGGTAATGTGCCGCGATTGCGGGTATACCGCCAAGTGCGAAAACTGCGACGTAACTCTTACGTACCACAGCGAAGAAAACTGTTTGAAGTGCCACTATTGCGGGGCGAAATACCGTATGCTTACATCCTGCCCAGAATGCGGAGGGGTACACGTTTTATATAACGGCATAGGCACGCAGAGGGTCGTATCAGATTTAAACAAGCTTTTCCCCGATGCCCGAATTCTGAGAATGGATAACGATACCGTTTCGGGCAAGGACGGACAGTATAAAATTTTAAAGCAGTTTTCCGAAAGAGAGGCGGATATCCTCGTGGGAACGCAGATGATTGCCAAGGGGCACGACTTCCCAGACGTAACTTTGGTCGGAATTTTAGACGCGGATATGAGCTTGCATTTTTCCGATTACAGAAGCGGAGAGCGCACATTTCAGCTCATAACCCAGGTATCGGGAAGAAGCGGGCGCGCGGGCGAAGCCGGCAAGGTAGTATTACAGACTTGCTCGCCCGATAACTACATTTTGCGCTATGCGGTAAACTACGACTATAACGGCTTTTTTGAAAACGAGGTCGCCGTAAGGCAAGCAACTTTCTTCCCGCCGTATTCGCTCATTTGCAGAGTGATGGTTACAGCGGAAAGCAACGACAAAGCGTTGCAGACTTTAAAGGAAGTTTACTTCGCAATTGAAAAGCTTAGGGAAACCAACCCCCAAGAATTTATATTCCTCAACAAGATGCACTCGCCCGTAAAGCGAATTCAAGGCAAGCACAGATACCAGGTTTTAATGCGTTTGAACAGCGGTGCGCTCGTTGAAAAAATTTACGATATTGCGGTTAAAAACAGTACTGCGGATTGCCTCGTATACGTCGAGGAAAACCCAGCAAATTTGAGTTAGAGGTGTTATATGTCAAGACGATTTGTTGTTCAGACGGGTGAGCCCGTTTTAAGAGAAAAATGTATAGAGGTCAAGTCCTTCAATAAAGAGCTTGCCGATTTGTTGGACGATATGAAAGAAACCGTCCGTGCGGAAAACGGCGCGGGGCTTGCCGCACCGCAGATAGGGTTAAATAAACGCGTCGTTGTAATCGACGTCGAGGAAGGCTTCTTCGAGATGGTAAACCCAGTCATAGTTTCCTCAAAGGGAGAGCAGACGGGCCCCGAGGGTTGTCTTTCAGTCAAGGGCAAACAAGGCACGGTCACCCGCCCCGACAAGGTTAAGGCGGAGTACCGCGATAGGAACGGTAAAAAACACAAGCTCACCGCCGAGGGCTTTTTTGCCCGCGCGGTTTGTCACGAGCTTGACCATCTGGACGGTATTCTGTATACAGATAAGGCTATTGAAATTTACGACCTTCCCGACGAAGATTAAGGAGAAAATATGAAAATAGTTTTTGCGGGTTCGCCCGAATACGCGGTTCCCGCCCTCAAAGCGTTACACGAAAGTTACGGTATCGCGGCGGTAATAACCCAACCCGATAAACCCGTCGGCAGAAAAAAAGTTTTAACGCCCACCCCCGTAAAGGTTGAAGCGGAAAAGCTCAATCTGCCCGTATACGACTTTGTAAAAATAAGAAACAGCGTTGAAGAGGTCAAAGCCATCGGCGCGGACATAATGATAACTTGCGCCTACGGTCAGCTTCTCACGCAAGAGGTTTTGGACTGTTTCCCTATGGGCGTGTGGAATCTGCACGCATCCCTTCTTCCAAAATTCCGCGGGGCCTCGCCTATTCAAGCCGCAATACTTGCTGGTGAAACGCACACGGGCATTACCGTAATGCGCACCGAACTTGCGCTTGATTCGGGCGATATTTTGCTCGTCAAAAGGTGCGAAATCGGCGATAAAAACTGCGCCGAGCTTAGCGGGGTTTTGTCTCAACTTTCCGCGCAAGCCGCAACCGAAGCGGTGCCTCTTATAGAGGCGGGGAATGCCCAGCTTTTAATGCAGGACGAGGCAAAAGTTTCTTTCTGCAAGAAAATTCAAAAGAGCGACTGTAAAATCGACTTTAATAATTCGGTGGAGGATATCTGCCGCCTTATCCGCGCAATGAACCCCGACCCCTTTGCATACTGCGAACAGAACGGTTTAATTTTAAATATCTTACGCGCAACCGCGGCGGAAGCGGACGGCGCAGTCGGCGAGGTTGTATCAGCCGACAAACACGGAATTGTGGTCAAGTGCGGTAAGGGTGCGATACGTATCGAAGAGCTACAGCCCGCGGGCGGCAAGGTTATGAAAGCAGCGGACTACGTCAACGGTAGAAAGATAAAGGCGGGGGACAAACTTGACTAATCCTCTGTGCGATCCGTACCTTATACTTTCCAAGGTTTACAAGGACGGCAAGTTTTTAAAACAAGCAATCGCCGAAACTCCGGTAGAGCCTTTGAATAAAGCGCGCACCGTAAAGATATGCTACGGCGTGCTTGAAAAAGATATTTACCTCGACTATATTCTTCGGGCAAACGCGAAAAAGGCGCCTAAAAGCTCGGTTAAAATAATACTTAAAATCGCGCTGTATATGCTTGAATTTTTGGACAAGCACGACTATATGGTGGTTGACAGCGCGGTAGAGCTTGTGAAGAAAGCGGGCAAAGACGGTGCGTCGGGTTTCGTTAACGCGTTTTTGCGTTCGTACAAAATTCCGCCTATGCCCGAAAGAGCGGACGAGCGGCTTTCCATAGAATGCAGTGCGCCGTTATGGCTTGTCAAAAAAATCAAACGGAGCTATAAAAGCGAAACGGCAGATATACTCACAAAACAAAGCGAGGGGGTATGCGTGCGCTTTGAAAAGGGCGCGGAAAAATACCTCGATAAACCGCATACCGATACGCCTTTTAAGGATACGTACATATTTAAAAATTTCGTGCGCGACGATGGGTTTGATAAAGGGGAATATACTTTCCAGTCGGTCGGCTCTATTGCAATTTGTTCGGCAATATCTCCGTGCGAAAAGCTGTTGGACGCATGCTCCGCCCCGGGCGGTAAAGCGGTATTGCTTACTAAAAAATGCAAAGAAGTTACCGCGTGCGAGTTGCACCCCCACCGCGTAGAGCTTATAAATTCCTACGCAAAAAGAATGGGCGTTAACGTCAACGCAATGCAAGCAGATTCTTCCGTATTTAACCCGATCTTTGAAAACGCGTTCGACGCGGTTCTGTGCGACGTGCCGTGTTCGGGTACCGGGGTCATAAACGAAAACCCCGATATAAAGCTTTTCAGACGCGAAGAGGACATAAAAAGCCTTAACGAAATTCAGCTTAAAATTTTAAATAACTGCGCCCGCTACGTTAAAAGCGGCGGAAAGCTTTATTACTCGACTTGTTCGGTTCTGCCCGAAGAAAACGACAGTATCGTTTACGAGTTTTTAAGAAACAATTTAGACTTCAAGCTTGAAATTACTGAAAGTCCGCTTGCACATAGGGCGACTAAATTCGGCTTGCAGTTTTTACCGCATATATCTTTGGGCGCGGGTTTCTTCGTGACTTCGTTCACTAAGGAGTAATTATGACGCTTTTAAAATATTTGGGTAAATGTATAATTGAATTTATATATATGTTTGATGCCGGAGGCGGAAATCCGTCTGCTTCGTGGAAAAAGATTCTTGTTGGTTTTATAGCGTCAGCGGTTATTATTACCGCTATTGTTTTACAAGTAATTTATCTGGACGTTAATTGGTATTTTTCCATATTTATTGCGCTGTGCGAAATAATTGCTTTTTGTCTGGCAACTATCAT
>CAMWLA010000035.1 GCA_947174975.1 uncultured Clostridia bacterium
CATTATAACTTATTTTATGAAAGAAATCAACAGATTTAGAGAAATTCAATCACGAATTTAAAATAATTTTTTTGGCAAAATCTGCTATCCCGTTTTTATGCGGTAAAAACGTAATCTATTTTAACCGAAATACCGTCTTGACCTTTATAGGTTATCTCCATTTTATTGAATACGGTGAAATATTCCGCATTGATTTTCATATCCGTGCAAGGCGTTTTTATGCCCATAAAACCCGAGGGGTTTGTAACGTCCGCTTGCAGAAACATATCGATTACGGCTTCGTTTACGTTTGAGAAATATTCTTTCTTGAAGCTGAACTTCGTTTCCGGAACCACGTCAAGCATGCCCTTATCGTCGGAAATTATTTCGCCGTTTTTAACTTTGGCTACGCCGGTCGTAACGGTTTTTTCAACGCTTGCGTTATCAAACGAAATGTCGGTAAACCTTTCGATGGAATAGTTTACGGTAACCTCGTCGCCGGAGTACGTCATATTGTACGTACTTGTAAGCTCCATATCGCTGTCGAGCGTGGTAGTTACCGTCACAGCTATTTTCGAATAGCTTGCGTTAAACATTGTGTTTATTGCGTCGTAATGATCGTACGGTGTGTTATTGTCGTTGCAAGACATATTGCACGCACTTAAACACGCCGCCGCGGCGCAAGCCGCCGCCATTGCAAATATAGATTTTTTCATTTTACTCACCTCTTAAAGTATACCGTTTACGGCAGATGATTCTGCGCCTTGTGCAAGCGCGTTGTAAGCTTCGACAAACTTATCGATTGCTTCGTGTAAAGTCTTAACCTCGTTTGCCACCTCGGCAACGTCGGCGTCGGACAAAGCTTTGTATGCGTCGATTGCCGCAGTTATCGCAGTGCGCGTTGCGCTTAACGTGCCGTTCGCCGGGATAGCCCGAACCGCGGTTTTGAACGCTTCGGTCTTTGCCGTATCGACCGTTCCCGTAGGTTCTGCTACGGTAACCGTTATATCCGCCTTTATTGCAGTGTTGTCTTTGCTTGTTGCCGTTATTTTAACGCTTCCGGCTTTTAGCGCAGTCACTGTTCCGTTCGAAGATACTGTTGCAACAGTTTCGTCCGAAGAAGTCCAGTTAACGTCCGCCTTTGCGTTTGCGGGTGTGGGCGATACCGTAAGACTGCCCGATTTGCCGGGCGTCAGCGAAAGCGCCGAGGGATTAATCTTTATGCTTGTAAGCGTAGGTACTACAGGGTCTATCGGATCAATGGGATCGATAGGGTCGATAGGATCGATGGTTTCGGCGATTACCGTAACCGTAGCCGTCGACTTGATTGCAGGATTGGTCTTACTTGTTGCGGTAATGGTTGCCGTGCCCGCTTCAAATGCAATAACCGTGCCGTCGGGCAAAACGTCCGCAACGTCTTCGTTGTCCGAAGACCAGTTGACATCCGCCGATACGGTTGAAGGTACGCTTAATACAGAAAGCTCTTTGCTCTCCCCCTCGTACAGCGTAAACGCCGAGGGATTTATTATAATTTCCTGAAGCTCGTCGGGTTTTTCCGAAGATTGACCGCCGAACTCTATCTCAATACTTTCCAGATACGCCGCGCCCTTGCCCTCACGCGTCAGCGCAAAGTAGGTATCGTTTCCGTAGACGTCCCAAGTCGCGCCGTCAGTCGTTACCGATTGCGTACCTTGGTCGTTTCCGTTTTCGGGCTTGCCCTTCATCTCGACGTAAGGAGTTGTTGAAGTTAAAAGCTTCCAATTGGCTTTATCTTTGTTTGCCGTCACCGTAACCGACCTTATAGGTCCGGGGGATGCGGACGTACTTGCGATATAATAACTGTCCTTGCTTGTATTGAACTGCATACAGCCGCCGCTGCCGTAAATATACGCTGTTCCGCGGATGCCGTCCGCGCTCCAACTATAAAAGCCGTACGAGCCGGGATTTTTAAAACTTTGCAGTGTAATTATTGCTTTGCTTGCGTCCGTTTTTACGACGGTTACCGTTGCAGTTGCCTTTATCGTGGGATTTGTCGAGCTGGTTGCGGTTATCTTAGCTGTTCCCGCGCCCTTTGCCGTAACCACTCCGTTTACTACCGTGGCAACCGAAGTATTGTCCGAAGACCAGAATGCGCTAACCGATGCGTTGCTCGGCGTAGGAATTACCCTAAGCTCGCACTTGTCTCCGAAATTAAGGGTAATTTCAGACGAATCGAGCGCAAAGCCCTTTAACTCTACCGTGGGCGGAGGATCAATACCGGGACCCGGGTCGATTACCGAACCGCCGCCCCAGATTGCATCCGCATAACTCGAATTATCGATAAAGGGATTTCTGTTGCCTTGTATTTCGTAGACCTTCTCGTTTCTGTATCTTTCGATGTCGTCTACGGGATCAAGCTTGTTCCACTCTAACAGCAACTGAATTGCAGCCGCCTCGTTGCTTGCCTGCATTACGTGTGTAAAGTTCAGCGTGCCGAACTTAGCGCTTCCTTTACCGTTAGTCGTTGCGTATTTAAAGTTTGAAGCAGTATTGTAGTGCGTATACATGTACATCACTATTCTTGCCGCGTCACCCTTTGTGTGATCAAGCGGCTCGAATGTGCTGCCGCTGTAATGGCCGCCCAACCTTACGTTATTTTTATCTGCGTCTCTCGACCACGCCTCTTTACCGCCGACAACTTTTCCGTACTTGTTGTTTCCGCGGATACTGTTAAGCCCGCTTTCCGAAGGTCTTAAATGGTGCAAATCGGCTCCGCCGCCGCCGGTAGTCCATAGACCGTTGGAAAGACTTTGACACCACACGTGTTCTCTGTTCCAGTCGCCTAAACCACCGACGAACTTCATTATCGTTTCGTGCGTATAAAATTCAAGCACTCCGCCTCTGCCTTCAAGGTCGGGGTCGGTTACGGGACCGTATCTTTTACAGTCATCATAAGACGTGTACTTCGTATGGGTAGTCGTAATCAAGTCGTGCAACTGACCCAATAACTGTTCACCGCCCTCCGCGGTAATACCCGAGTAATAGCTGTCAACGCTTGCCGCATCCGCAACGACATATTCCGTCGCAGTCTTAACTATCGTCGTTACACCTAAACACATTACGACAGCCAAGGCAAACGTCAAAAACTTTTTTAATATTTTGCCCATCTAACTTCCTCCCTTATTGAAAGTTAATGTTTGTTAGCTTATAAAATGCCGCCTATCGCGGTTGATTCCGCTGATTGAGCCGCGTTGTTGCAATCGTCTGTAAACTGTTTCATAGCTTCGTTCATATGCTGAACTTCGTCTATGACTTTTGCCAACTCCGCATCGGATAAAGCTTTGTGCGCATTTATCGCGTTCTTTATTGCAGCAAGCCTTGCAGCGAACGTGCCGTTTGACGGTATAGCTTCAACCGCAGCTTTAAACGCCGCAATCTTGGTTTCGTCAACCGTCGTACCGGTAGGGTCGTTTACTTTAACGGTAATCGTTGCCTTTACCGTAGAATTATCTTTACTTGTCGCCGTTATCGTCACGGTTCCCGCCTTAATTGCAATTACCGTTCCGTTATCGTCAACCGTTGCAACCGAATTATCGGACGAAGTCCAGTTAACGTCCGCCTTTGCATTCGAGGGCGTAGGCATTACCGTCAGATTTTCCGATTTCCCGGGCGTCAGCGTAAGCGACGCGGGAGTTATCGTTAATGCCGTAAGCGTAGGATTTACGGGAGGATTAACCGTAGTATCCGCAGTTACCGTAACCGTCGCATACGCCGCAATGTTGTTATGGTTTTTACTCATTGCCGTAATCGTTGCAGTGCCCGCCGCAACGGCAGTCACCGTGCCGTCCGCGGCAACCGTCGCCACGTCCGTATTGTCGATAAACCATTCGATATCAACGTCAATATCCGAAGGTACGCTTAATACCGAGAGCTTAGTGCTTTCGCCCTTTTTAAGCGTAAATGACGAGGGATTAATTATTATGCTTTCAAGCGCGGGCGGCGTTACGCTACCTCCAAGCTTTATAAAGCTTATAACAAACTGCGTTACGCCGACGTTTTCGGCATTGCTGCCCGTAATATACTTGACGTCGTTTGCGGATATCGTCGTATATGTTTTACCGTTGTTCGTACGCGTCCCGAGATAATAGTCCGTTCCCGATGCGGTTACCGTCCACGTAATCGTCTTTAATTCCGAATTGTACTGCCACTCACCCGAAGGCGTATCTTGCAGCTCAAGGTTGATATAATCACCGTTCTTTATAACTTCAAGGTACTTATCTCCGGTTTTGAGCGTGTAACCGTATTCCGCTTCTTCTACGACGACTTCTGCTGCATTCGACTCGTTATCCGACGTTCCGAAGTAGTAATTATTCGCCATCTGACCGTTGAAATATAAAACCTTTCCCACGTCTGCGGCTGCCGTCAAATCGATAGCAATTTTATACGTACCCGCTTCGAACTTATCCGAAGGTGTCGGCGGGGGCGTCGAAGATTTTATTACGGTGACCGTCGCCGTCGCCTTTATCGTAGAATTTGTAGTGCTCGTTGCGGTAATCGTTGCCGTTCCTTCGCCGACTGCGGTAACCTTACCGTTTACAACTGTTGCAACCGAATTATTCGAAGAAGTCCAGCTTACGGTAGCCGTTACGTTGCTCGGCGTAGGGATTACGGTAAGCGTACGCGACTGACCTACGTTAAGGGCAAATGCAGACGCGTCAAACGCGATACTTTGCAACGTCGGCGTAGGGGTAACCGAAGAACCGTCGCCCCAGATCGCTTCCGCATATTCGGGATGGTCTATAAAAGGATTTCTGTTTTTCTGTATTCCGTAAACCGCGTCGTTTCTCTTTGTTTCTATCTCGTCGACGGGGTCTGATTCGTTCCATTGCAACAAAAGTTTTTTCGCCGCATTCTCGTTGCTTGCGGATAATATATGCGTGTAATTGAGGGTACCGAAGTAGCTTGCTTCGCCTTTTGAACCGTTCGTCGTCGCATAGCCGCCGAAAATCGAATTCGTATACGTGTTGTAATGAGTATACACGTACATCAAAATTCTTGCAATGTCGCCCTTAACGTTATCTTGCGGCTGGAAAGTGCCGCCGCTCGAATAACCGCCGATATATTCCGTTCCGTATTGATACACGGGCGAGCCGTTCGTTACTTCACCGTATTTCAAATTTCCGCGTTTGGCGTTGAGGTCTTTTTCAGCGGGTCTTATATGATGCAGATCGGCTCCTCCGCCGACGGTATTGTTTTTCCACAATCCGTTTGAATCGGCTTTGGGCCAGACGTGTTCTCTGTTCCAGCCGCCGTTTACGTCCCACTTGGTCTTATCTATATCTTGATGGGTATAGAACTCCATTACTGTACCCGATTTCGAACCGGGATCGGTAGTACTTCCCTTATCTCTACATTCGTCGTAAGACGAGTATTTTGTACGCGTCGTAACGATAAGATCGTGCAGCTGGCCCAAAAGCTGTTCGCCGCCGGTTGCAGTAATTCCGCTGTAATAATCCGTAGCCGCGTCCGCAACGCGCGTCGTAGTGCCGACTATTGTCGTTACGCCCAAACACATTACTATAGCTAAGGCGAACGTTAAAAATCTTTTTAATACCTTTTGCATTCCTTTCCCCCTATAATTTCCTTATATTAAAAGTTTATGCTTTTTTATCTTATTAAGCCGCTTACCGCGCCTATTTCCGCGGACTGCGCGCTTGAATTGTAAAAGTTAACCGTATCGTTATACGCCGCAATTGCCGCGTCCAACTTTTTCTTTTCTTCCGTTACGGTATTCTTATCCTCAACGGACAGCGCATTATACTTATCTATCGCCGATTTAATCGTTTCAAATCTTGAACTTAACGAACCGTCTGAAGGAATAGCGTTTACCGCGGTTTTGAACTCTGCGGTGTTCTTTTCACTCTCTTCGGCTTCGTCGCCGTATTCGACGATTATAGTATCTAAATACGCCGACTTTGCAGATTCCAAAACAAGCGCAAAGTAAGTATCGTTTCCGTCAACCGTCCACGTTACGCCCTCGGGCGTTACCGTCTTAACTCCGCGGTCGGTGCCGTTTGTAGGTTTGCCGTTAACCTCGCCGTAAGGCGTATTTGAAGTTAAAAGCTTCCAGTCCTTATCGTCCGCGCTGTAATACGATTTAACGGTTATCGATTTTATCGCGCGGGGCGTTGCAGTCGTGCTTGCAATGTAATAACTGGGTTTATCGTGACTGAACTGCATACAGTCGCGTTCGGTTCCGAAAATGTAACCCGTTCCCTTTATACCGCCCGCAGACCAGTCGTAAAATCCGTACGGATCTGAAGCCTTGAAGCTCTCTATTGTAATTGTTGCGCTGCCGACGGGTGTTACAACGGGCGTTTCGGGTTTAACCGTAACGCTGCCGTCGCCGAAGATTGCTTCCGCATAATCGGAATTGTCTATGAACGGATTTCTGTTGCCTTGTATCTCGTAGGCAGCCTCGTTCCTCGTCTTTTCGATTTCGTCGACGGGGTCTAACTTGTTCCACTCTAAAAGCAGTTTAACCGCCGCTTGCTCGTCGCTTGCGGTAATTACGCCTTGATTCTTTTCGCCGTTGCTTGAAAATTTAAGAGTACCGAAGCTCACGTTTCTGTGGCTTTCGCCGTTAGTGGTACCGCCTACGTTTTTAGCCGTATTGTAGTGTGTATACATATAGAACACTATTCTTGCAACGTCGCCCTTGACGTTATCCAACGGCTCGAACGTGGTAGAGTTTTTATATCCGCCGATAACATTTTCAACGCCGCTTTGATACACGGGCGTACCGCCGTTAACTTCGCCGTATCTTAAATTGTCGCGTTCTGCGTTTAAATCTTTTTCGGAGGGTCTTATATGGTGCAAATCCGCTCCGCCGCCCGACGTGTCCCACAAGCCGTGGGAAAGAGTTTTGGGCCAGACGTGTTCTCTGTTCCAGCCGCCGCTCTCGTCAAAATTAGATACCGCTATATCTTCGTGCGTGTAAAACTCAATTACCGTATTTTCCGCGCTGCCGCAGTCCGTGTCGGCAAGGTAATTTTTACATTCTTTATATGACGGATACTTATTATGCGTTGTCGTTATCAAGTCGTGCAGCTGACCCAAAAGCTCTCTTCCGCCGCTTGCGGTAATATCGCTGTAATAGTTTTCGGGCGTTGTGGTAAGCGCGTCCGCGTATCTTACGTTGACTATTGCAGTCATACTTAAACAAGCCGCAACCGCGAGCCACCCCGCCAAAAACTTTTTCAAGATTTTCCGCATAAACTAAATACCTTTATTTTCGCTTTGGCGTTTCAAACGTTGAAGCCAGCACTTTCTGCACATTGCAACGTATCTGTCGTTTCCGCCTATGCACACTTGCGAGCCTTCGGTGACCACGTTGCCCTTATCGTCAAGCCGTGCGTTTACGGTGGCCTTTGCACCGCAAGTGCAGACGGACTTAATTTCCGTAATAGACTGTGCAATCTCGAAAAGCCTTTTACTGCCCGGGAATAAATGCGTAGTAAAATCGGTGCTAAGCCCGAAACACAGCACGGGGATATTCTTTTCTATTACGATATCGGCAAGCTGGTCGACTTGCTCGGGCGTCAGAAACTGACACTCGTCTACGATTATAACGTTGCAGTCGGAAAAGTTTTTCAAGTACTTTTCGTAGAGGTTTTCGTCCTCTTTAACTGCAACCGCCTCTTCGTGCAAGCCTATCCGCGATCTGACGGTATTCGCGCCGTCGCGGTTATCTATCGCGGGCTTCAAAAGCAATACTTTCATATTGCGTTCTTCGTAATTGAATTTGGTAATGAGTGCCTGCGCCGTCTTCGAACAGCCCATCGCCCCGAACTTAAAATAAAGCTTTGCCATTAGTAATATTCCTATAATTACGATTGGAAAACAGACGCGCGGCAGACAAGGAAAGCGCGGATTGCCGACGGGGAGTTTACAATGAAGTAAATGACCCAAGGCAAACGCAAGCTTAACGCAGTATCCCGCGATGTATGTTTTTCAATATTTATTCAACAGTGCAGTAAACAAGCGGTTCTTCTTTAGGTTTCTTCTTCTGAATTTCGGTTGCGTCAATAAGCATTTGCGCCGCTTTCTCAAATGCGGATTCGTTGTTGGAATAAAGCGTTGCGATTACTTCGCCCTCTTCAACCGAATCGCCAGTCTTTTTCTTTAAGATAATGCCCGCACTGTAATCTATCTTATCCTCGATAGTGTTGCGCCCCGCGCCGAGCGCAAGAGAAGCAAGTCCGTAAGCTTCGGTATCCATTTTGCAGATATAACCGCGCTTCACGCTCTTGACTTCGTATGTATGTTTCGATTTTTCGAAGTTATTAACGTCCTCTATAAGTTTTACGTCGCCGCCTTGCGCCTTGACCGTCTCTTTAAACTTTGCAAGCGCACTTCCGTCCGCAATCGCCCCTCTTGCCATCTTAATGCAGTCCTTAACGGTTCCCTTGCCCGCAAGCGAAAGCATATGTCCCGCAAGCGTCATACAAACCTCGGTGAAGTCTTCGGGGCCGTGGCCGTTAAGTGTTTCAACCGCCTCGATAACTTCAAGCGCGTTGCCTATCGCGTAGCCCAAGGGTCTATCCATATTGGTAATCAGCGCAACCATCTTCTTGCCCGCGCTCTTGCCGATATCGACCATTAATTTTGCAAGCGCCTTACTGTCGTTTACCGTTTTCATAAACGAGCCGCTGCCCGTCTTGACGTCGAGAACTATGCAGTCGTCGTCGGCTGCAAGCTTTTTGCCCATTATGCTTGCCGCGATTAAGGGCATACTGTCAACGGTTGCCGTAACGTCGCGCAGCGCATAAAGCTTTTTGTCCGCGGGTGCGAACTGCCTTGACTGCCCCACAATTGCAAATCCCAAATCGTTTACCTGCTTTATAAAGTCCGCATCCGAAAGAGTTGTGTTGAAACCGGTTATTGCTTCAAGCTTATCGATAGTTCCGCCGGTGTGGCCCAAGCCTCTTCCGCTCATTTTTGCGACCTTTACGCCGAACGAAGCAACTACGGGCGCAACGACCAAACTCGTTTTATCGCCCACGCCGCCCGTGGAATGTTTATCAACGCGGATTCCGTTGATTTCCGAGAAATTCAATTTATCGCCCGAATCGCGTACGGCAAAGGTAAAGTCGCAGGTTTCCCTAACCGACATTCCTTTAAAATAAATTGCCATACACAGTGCCGACGTCTGATAGTCGGGAATACTTCCGTCCGTTACGCCTTGCACGAAATATTTAATCTCTTCGGTGGAAAGCTCTCCGCCGTCGCGTTTTTTCTTTATAATATCATACATTCTCATAATCATTTTCCCCTTAAAATTTTGACTTACCTTGCCCAGCCGCCGTCAGAGACGAACTCGGCAAGTAAATCTCTTGCATACGTTCCGTCGATACGTTCAACTTCCGTTATGTTGTTGTATCTGTACGTGGAAGTATAGCTGTCTACTATAATATAGTAATAATCGTTGTCGTTTATCTCGTTTATTCCTACCGTGGAATAATAATGGTAATTATCGTTGTCGGTTTCCAAAAATCTCGATTTTAAATATCTGCCTTGTATTCTACCCAAAACGATATCGTTATCGAAAGGCAGAACAGAGAACAAGTCTGCATAAGTGACGTTGCCCGCGTAAACGTAATAGGGATTGCGCACTTTGAGATAACCGCCGCCAAGCACGATTTTGTATTGATTATTAAACTCTTTTACGCCTTTATCGTAATAAAGCTTTGCAAGCGTTTCGCAGATGGCGTCGCCGCCTCTTCGCGAAGCGTTCGTCCCTAAAACAGTCGTATAGGGGTTATCGTCGGGGAAATACTTTTCAAAGATTTCCTCAACTACGGGGTCGCCCGCAATACTGCTGTCCGCGTAAACGAATTCGCCGATATGACGGGGAGTAACCGTGTACTTTCCGTCAATCTTGTCGTAGGTTACGTCGGCACAGCTTATATATTTGTTTTCGCTTCCGCCTTGCAGATGATAAACGCCGTATTCGTCCTTTAAAATATAGCGCTGGTGCGTATGACCCTCGAATACGAGGTCAACGTAACCGTCCGAAAGCGAAGTATCGTAATAATGTGAAATATCGTTTTTGCTAACCGAATTTATTCCGGTCTGCGAAAAACCCGTTCCGCCGTCGTGAATCGAGTATACGATAAAATCGCACCCCTCTTCTTCTCTAAGCCTCGTCGACTCCGCCTTAACGAGAGAAGTCAACGCGCTGCCGGTTGCAAATTTCAGCCCCGGTGTGTAATCACCGGAAATCGCACTTAAACAGTCTCCTATCGCGCCGATTATGCCGACCTTTAAGCCGTCCTTTTCTATCGTGGTAGAAGCCTTGCAGTAGTCGACTGGTCTGTTGTTATAAGTGACGTTAATTGCAAGGAAGGGAAATTTAGCAAGCTCGCTGTTGGGCGTAAGCACTTGCGAACCCCAGTCGTACTCGTGATTGCCGAGAGTCATCGAGGTAAAGCCGACCTCGTTCATCCATTCGGTCATAAGCTGACCCTTGTTCGACGACGACTCTACCGTGCCTTGCCACATATCGCCGGAAGAAAGCAAAATCTCTTCACGCGCGGTATCGGCGTATAAGCTTTTCATATAAGTGGTAAACTCGTCAAGTCCGGGCTGTGTGGACGTGTCCATAAACTTACCGTGCAAATCGTTTATTGCATAAAACGAAAGGCGCGAAATTACCTTTTCGCCGCATCCGTCGCAAATCTCGTTCGAGTCCGCGTCGGTATGCTTATG